>DASXEN010000138.1:0-22898 GCA_036490095.1 Caulobacteraceae bacterium | reverse complement strand
CAACGGCCGCCCGCGCCTCACGGCCCGTAGATCTGCGCCTTCCAGTGGAACTGGCTGAGCGGGGCGATGCAGTCGAGGCCGCGGTGGTCGCGCAGCCAGGCGCGGTCTTCCTGCAGGCGGATCACGCGCAGCGTCGGCGCGCCGCCGGCCTCCACGCTGACCAGGTCTCCGACCTCCAGTTCGTGCTGGGCCGTATCGTCCAGCAGCACCCAATCGACGCGCATGACGAGCTCTCCTTTCAAGCCGTCGTCCGCTTGCTTGCGGCTTCGAGCTTTCGAGGGTGCGCCGGCGTGGCTGAGGGAGACCTGAGCGGTCCGTTCAACCGCCGTTCATCGAACGGCCGTCGCGCCGGCCGTCAGTGGACGATGCGGGTGGTGTCGCTGACGAACTTGTCGGCCAGCGTCGTGAAGCCGGTGGCGATGTCGGCGGAGTTGGCGGCCAGGAAGTAGTAGCCGGGCGTGGCGCAGGATTGCAGCGCGGTGCTGACCGCGCTCGCCCCGCCGGGGCCGCCCGGATAGATCACGTGGCGGACGGTCTTCTCATAGGGCGCCACGTGCGGCGACTGTCCGGTCAGCGGCACGTAGGGCGTCTCCAGCACCGCCATCGTCACCCCGGCGTTCTTCAGCTGGGCGCACTGGGCGACGTTCACCGTGGTGGCGAAGCCGCCGGTGCAGGTGGGGTTGTAGTTCCAGGCCGGATCGGCGCCCCAGCTGGAGCACGACCAGTTGGCGCCGCGGTCGGACTGCAGGCCGTCGGTGACCAGGATCACCAGCTTGTTCGGCGACCTGGCCGACGAGCCGTTGCCGTTGCTGCCCACCTGGGTGATCACCTGGCCCATCGCCGTCGACATCCAGGTGTCGAGCCCCGGGCTCACCTGGCCGATCGCCGTGAGCGCGCCGGTGAAGTCGGTGTTGGCCGCGCCGTAGCTGTGCAGCGTCGTGTCGAAGCTCATCACGTTGAAGATCAGGTTGTCCTGCGGCACGTGCCCTTGCGTCTCGGTCTGCAGGTGGCCGATCAGCGACTGGGCGGCCTGGATCATCACGTCGAAGCGGGTGGTGGCGCCGGCGGAGTGGGCGTGGGTGAGGCCGAGCGCGATGTCCGACGACGTCGTGGCCCCGCCGACGTCGT
This sequence comes from Caulobacteraceae bacterium, assembly GCA_036490095.1. Taxonomy (GTDB): domain Bacteria; phylum Pseudomonadota; class Alphaproteobacteria; order Caulobacterales; family Caulobacteraceae; genus Acaudatibacter. The sequence continues at coordinate 21,770 of DASXEN010000138.1, read as the reverse complement.
GGCAGGCGAAGGCGCAGGGCGGGTTGTCGCCGCCGGGAAAGCTGGGCGGCGGGTCGCCCGGCTTCACCAGGTTCCAGTTGGCGGTGACCCAACCCGCGATCGCGTTGACGTCGCTGGTGGTCGAGCCGACGATCATCGAGGCCGAGGAGTCCATCAGGAGGTTCACCTGCAGGGTGACGCCGAAGTTGATGCTGGTGGTGGTGGCCGCGTTCACCGGGATCAGCGAGCCAGCCGAGCCGCACAGGTTGGACAGGCCGACCAGCAGGCAGGGCACGTCGGCGGCGGTCTCCACCGTCACCGTGTTCATCGGCAGCGGCCCGGACTTGCCCGAGCAGTCGTTCTGCGACGGCGCGCAGACGTGGAAGCCGGTGATCTTCATCGAGCCGTGGTGGAAGTCGGCCGCCAGCATGCCCTGGGCGACCTTCTTAAGCTTGCCGTTGCCCTCGTTCGGGTTGTGGGCGACCTCGGTGGCGACCGCGAGCGCGGCGGCGTCGGTGGCGTCCTGCAGGGAGTTCTTGGCGGTGAAGGCGTTGGTGATGTCCACCGTCACGAACACCAGGATGAACAGCAGCAGGCCGACCAGCGCGAAGGTGATCGCCACGTTGGCGCGGACGTCGCGGATGAGGCGGAGCGGCTTGGGCATAGGTCTCAGGCGGTCCTTCGCTGCGGCTCGGCGGCGACGCTCGCAGCGGCGGCGGCCTCGACGGTGCGCAGCAGCGAGGCGGCCGTGATCGGCTTGGTCAGGTGGCCGTCGGCGCCGGCGTCCCGCGAGGCCCGGGCATGGTCGGGCATGGCGTTGGCGGTCAGCGCGTGGATCTGGGTGCGCGGCCGGCCAAGCTCGGCCTCGCGGCGGCGGATCTCGCGCATCGCCGTCAGCCCGTCCATCACCGGCATCTGCATGTCCATCAGCACCAGGTCGAAGTCGCCCGCCTCCCAGGCCTCGACGGCGAGCGCGCCGTTCTCGACGCAGGTCAGCTCGACGCCGGCCGACTCCAGGATCAGCTGCACGACGCGGCGGTTGGTCGGATGGTCCTCGGCGACCAGCACCCGCAGCGGCGCGCGCTCGCCGCCCGCTGCGTCGGCCGGGGCCAGTCCCGCGTCGCCGTCGGCCGGCGCCTCGGCGCGGGTGAGCGGCAGGCTGAGGACGAAGACCGCCCCTTCGCCGGGCGTGGCGCTGGCGTCCAGCTCGCCGCCCATCAGCTCGGCAAGCGAGCGGGAGATGGCGAGGCCGAGGCCGGTGCCGCCGTAGCGGCGGGTGATCGAGCCGTCAGCCTGCTCGAAGCGGGCGAAGAGGCGCGCCTTGGCCTCCTCGTCGAAGCCGATGCCGGTGTCCTTGACCCGGATGCTGGCCTCGATGCCCTGCGGCGTGCGCAGCGCCGAGGCGCTGATCCGCACTTCGCCGCGCGGCGTGAACTTCACCGCGTTGGCGACGAGGTTGGAGACGATCTGGCGGACGCGCGGCGCGTCGCCCAGGAAGACGCCGTCCAGCGCCGGCGCCGTCTCGACCACCAGGTCCAGCCCCTTGGCGTTGGCGCTGGGATGGAAGAGGGCCGCCACGTCGCGAAGCGCGCGGGTGAGGTCGAACGGCTCGGAGGCCAGCTCCAGGCGCCCGGATTCCACCCGCGCCAGGTCGAGCACGTCGGAGAGCAGGCTCTCCAGCGTCTTGGCCGAGCTTTCGATCAGCTCGACCATCTCGCGCTGGCCGTCGTCGAGGCCGGTGCGCGACAGGGCGCTGGCCACGCCCATCACCCCGTTCAGCGGGGTGCGGATCTCGTGGCTCATGTTGGCGAGGAACTCGCTCTTGGCGCGGTTGGCGGCCTCGGCGGCCTCCTTGGCGCGCTCCAGGGCCATCTCCGAGCGCTTCTGCTTGTCGATGTTGCGCAGCACGCCCACGGTGCGCTCGACGCGACCCTCCTCGTCGCGGATCACCTCGGTGGCCGACTGCACCCACACGTGCGGGCCGTCCTGCTGCATCATCCGGAAGATGACCCGGAACGGGGCGCCGTCGGCCTCGTAGCGGTCCCATTCGGCCATGGCTGCCGGCCGGTCGGCGGGATGGATGCCGTACCAGATGTCGCGCGACATATCCTCGTAGTCGCGCGGCGCGGCGCCGGCGACGATCACCGAGCGGCCGGCGCTGTTCAGCTGCCGGTCGCGGTGGTCCAGCTCCCACATGTTGAGCTCGCCGATGTCGAGGGCGAGCTTCAGGCTCTGCTCGGAGCGGCGCGACTGCTCCAGCGCCTCGACCATGTCGGTGATGTCGTGCGTCATGACCAGCAGGCCGCCGATGCGGCCGCTGAGCCGCCGCCAGGGGGTGATCTCCGAGCGCACCCAGGGCTCGTCGCCGTTCGGCAGGTAGAACTTGGCCTTGCGCGAGCGGATGGTCTCGCCGTTGAGCGCCCGGCTGAGCAGGCCGCCCCAGCGCTCGGCCGCCTCGGGGAAGATGTCGTAAACGTGGCGGCCGCGGTCGGCGCCGTCGTCGACGCCCATGTCGCGGCGCCACTTGTAGCTGGTCTGCAGCACCTTCAGCTTGCGGTCGGTCATCAAGAGCGCGACCGGCGCGCTGTCGATCACGTGCGCCAGCACCTGGGCCGAGGCGCGCTCCTTGGCCTCGCTGGCCCTCAGCGCCTTCATCGCGCGCCGCCGCTCCCACTCCTGGGCCACCAGCGCGGCCAGGTCCTCCAGCGCGGCGATCAGCTCGCCGTCGCGGGGCCTCGGCTCGCGGAAGATCGCCGAGATCGCCCCGACGCAGCCGCCGTCCGCCAGGATCACCGGCGCGCCGGCGTAGCAGCGCAGGCCGAACTCGCCGTGGACGAAGGGGTTTGCGTCGAAGCGGCGGTCGGCGGCGAGGTCCTCCAGCCACAGGGGCTCGCGCCGCTCGATCACGTATTTGGCGAACGACTGCTCGCGCGTCACCGCCGGCAGGTCGCCGTCGGAGACGCCAGCCATCCAGATCTGGTCGCGGCCGACGATGCTGACATGCGCCAGCGGCGCCTTGGAGATGCGCTGGGCCGAGCGGGCGATCCGCTCGAAGATCGGCCGCGCCTCCTCGAGGTCCACCGAGCGGATGGCGCGCTGGCGTGCGCGCTCCTCACCCGTGGCCCGCCTGGGCCTGTTACCCATTCCTCCCACGCCCCTAGACATTCCGAGGTTGCGCGCAGGATCGCCCGATCAACTTAAATATTCGTGCGCGTCAAAACGCCTGTTTCAACGTGTGGCCGGATTCGGCGCCGATCAGCCGAACACGCCCGGGCTGGCGTCGAAGGTCCGTTCGCTGCGGAAGGTCAGGCCGTCCGACGCGTCGAAGACGAACAGGTGCGGGTTGACGATGCGCCGCCAGAACCGCTCCGGCAGGTCGCTGCGATGGCGCGACAGGATGTGGCCGATGACGCCGCCGTGCGAGCCGACGGCGATGGTGCGGCCGGGGTGGGCGGCGGCGACGCGGGCCAGCGCCGCCTCGAAGCGGGCGGTGCAGGCGCGGCCGGTCTCGCCGCCGTCCAGGCAGTAGTCGGGATCGGCGTGCATGCGCCCGATCGCCTGCTCCAGCTCCTCCATGTCGGGGATCCAGCCGCCCAGCGTCCGCTCGCGCAGGTCCTCGTCGACGGCGATCGGCAGCGCTTTCGCCTCGGCGTAGGGGCGCAGCGTGTCGACGGCGCGGACGTAGGGGCTGGAGGCCAGCGCCTCGACGCCGAGCTCGGCCAGCGCCGCGGCCAGCTCGTCGGCCTGCCGCCGGCCGCGCTCGGAGAGCGGCCAGTCGCGCTCCGGCTTGCCGGGATCCGGGGCGCTCTGGGCGTGGCGGACCAGGATCAGGGTGGTCATGACCTGGCCAGGCCCTTCAGCCGGTAGAGGGCGTCCATCGCCTCGCGCGGGCTCATCCCGTCCGGCTCCAGCTCGGCGAGCGCGCTCTCGACGGGGCTGGGGCCGGTCGGTGCGGCCGGCGCCGGCGCCGCGGCGGCGAACAGCGGCAGCTCGGCCAGGTCCTGGTGGCTGACGCTCTCGCTCTCCAACCGGTCGAGCACCTGCCGCGCTCTGGCGACCACCGCCGGCGGCACGCCTGCCAGCTTGGCCACCTGCACGCCGTAGGAGCGGTCGGCGGGGCCGGGCCCTGCCTCGTGCAGGAACACCAGGTCGCCGTTCCACTCCTTGGCCTTCAGCGACAGGTTGGAGACGTGGGCGAGGCGGCCCTCCAGCGTCGCCAGCTCGTGGTAGTGGGTGGCGAAGAGGGCGCGGCAACGGTTCACGTCGTGCAGCGCCTCGGCGCAGGCCCAGGCAATGGCGAGGCCGTCGTAGGTGGCGGTGCCACGGCCGATCTCGTCGAGGATCACGAACGAGCGCGGCGTCGCCTGGGTGAGGATGGCGGCCGTCTCCACCATCTCGGCCATGAAGGTGGAGCGGCCGCGCGCCAGGTCGTCGCCCGCGCCGACGCGGCTGAACAGGCGGTCGACCACCCCCAGGCGGAACGAGGCGGCCGGGACGAACGAGCCGGCCTGGGCGAGGATCGCCATCAAGGCGTTCTGGCGCAGGAAGGTCGACTTGCCGGCCATGTTCGGCCCGGTGACGATCGAGAGCCGCGCGCCCGCCTCGCCCGCCGCATCGAGCCGGCAGTCGTTGGGGGTGAAGGGATCGCCGGCCCGTTTCACCGCCGCCTCGACCACCGGATGGCGCGCCGCCTCGACCTCGAACGCCTGCGAGCGGTCGACGCGCGGGCGGCAGGCGCCGGCCTCCTCGGCCCATTCGGCCAGCGCGGCGGCGACGTCGAGCGCGGCCAGCGCGCCGGCGGCGGCCTGGATCGGCTCGGCGAGGCCCTGCGCCGTCGCCCGCCAGCCCTCGAACGTCTCCAGCTCGATCGCCAGCGCCCGGTCGGCGGCGCGGGCGATCCGCGTGTCGAGGTCGGCCAGCTCGACGGTGGTGAAGCGGACCTGGTTCGCCATGGTCTGGCGGTGGATGAAGAGGGCGCTGAGCGGCGGCCGCAGCAGCGGCTCGGCCCTGGCCGCGCTGGTCTCCAGGAAGTAGCCGAGCACGGCGTTGTGGCGCACCTTCAGCGGCACGCCGGTCTCGGCCTGCAGCCGCGCTTCCAGGGCCGCGACCACCTGGCGGCTGTCGCCCTGCAGCTCGCGCGCCTCGTCGAGCTCGGGGCGCACGCCGGCGGCGACGAAGCCGCCGTCGCGGGCCATCAGCGGCAGGTCGGCGCCGAGCCCCGCGGCCAGCGCCTCGGCGAAGGCGGCCAGCGCCGGCGGGATGCGCAGCGCCGCGGCGGCGTCCGCCAGCTCCTGCGGCAGCGGCGTCAGGGCGTCGTCCGGCGCCTCGATCAGGTCCGCGACCGCCGCGCCGATGGCGAGGCCGCCGCGCAGCACCGCCAGGTCGCGCGGGCCGCCGCGGCCCAGCGCCAGGCGCGAGAGCGCCCGGGCCATGTCGCCTGCGCCCTTCAGCTCGGCGCGCAGCTTCTGGCGCGGCGCCCGGCGCCCGAGCCACCACTCGATGGCGTCCAGCCGCGCGTCGATCGCCTCGGGCGCCATCAGCGGGCGCGCCAGCCGCGCCGCCAGCGCCCGCGCGCCGGGGGCGGTGACCGTGCGGTCGATGGCCCCAAGCAGCGAGCCGTCGCGCGTGCCCGAGGTGGAGCGCTCGATCTCCAGGCTGGCGCGGGTCGCCGGGTCGATGGCCATGATGTCGGCCGCGCCGGCGCGGCGGGGGGCGGAGAGCGCCGGCGCCCGCCCGCCCTGGGTCGCGTCGAGGTGGGCGGCGATCAGGCCGAGCGCGCCGACCTCCGCGCCGCTCAGCGCCCCGAAGCCGTCCAGCGTCTCGACGCCGTAGAGCCGCTTCAGCCGCGCCTCGGAGGCGGCTGGCTCGGCCAGCGCCTGGGCCATCGGCTGCACCAGCCCGCCGGCCGCCTTGAGCGCCGCGCCGATCGCCGGGTCGGAGAACAGCCGGTCGGGCACCAGTATCTCGGACGGCGCCAGCGCCGCCAGCGCCGAGGCCAGCGCCTCGCGGCCGAGCGCGAAGCATTCCACCTCGCCGGTGGACAGCTCGACGCTGGCGACCGCGCAGTGGCCGGCGCGCACGGCGACGGCGGCGAGGCGGTTGGCCCCGCGCGCTTCCAGGAGGCCGTCCTCGGTGAGGGTGCCGGGCGTGACGACCCGCACCAGCTCGCGGCGCACCACCGCCTTGCCGCCGCGCTTGCGCGCCTCGGCCGGGTCCTCCATCTGCTCGCAGACGGCGACCTTGAAGCCGGCGCGGATCAGCTTGGCGAGATAGGCCTCGGCGGCGTGGACCGGCACGCCGGCCATCGGGATCGGCTGGCCGGCGTGGACGCCGCGGTGGGTCTGGGTGATGCCGATCGCCGCGGCGGCCCTGACCGCGTCCTCGAAGAACAGCTCGTAGAAATCCCCCATGCGGAAGAAGATCAGCGCGTCCGGCTGGCGGGCCTTGGCGTCGAAATACTGCGCCATCACCGGCGAGGCGCCGGCCGCGTCCGGGGCCTGCATCTGCGACGGGGGAATCGGCGCGTTCATCGCCGGCACGCTAGCGGCTCGCCCGCGGGCTTTGAACCCGCCTTGACGGCGGCGGCTCACCACCCAACCTTGTTTCTGTGGAGAGCCTGCTCGACTACGCCATCTCGCCCGCGGGGCCGGCCGACGCCGCCGAGCTCGCCCGCGTCCACGTGCGCTCCTGGCGCGAGACCTATCCCGGCATCCTGCCGCAGGCGGCCCTCAACCGGATGAGCCCGGCCGCCCACGCCCGCCGCTTCCGCCTCGACCTCACCCGCGCCAAGCCCGGCCAAGTCACCCTGATCGCCGAGGGCGCGGACGGCGCGGTGGGCTACGCGTCGGGGACGGTGCTGACCGGCGACGGGCGCGGCGCGGACGCCGAGGTCTACACCCTCTACGTGCTGCGCTCGGCCCAGGGCGCCGGCGTGGGGCGGGCGCTGCTGCAGGCGCAGGCGCGGGTGCTGCGCGCCGAGGGGGCGAAGTCGCTGATGCTGTTCGTGCTGTCGCGCAACGAGCGGGCCCGCGGCTTCTACGAGCGGCTGGGCGGCGAAGCCTTCGCCGAGGTCGCCTCGCGCGGCTGGGGCGAAGGCCTGACCGAGGTCGCCTACCGCTGGCCGGATATTGGGGTGCTGGCGGGGTGAGCGTCTCGTCTGAGACCAAGATTTTCGGTCCACGGAAAACACGGCAAGCACGGACGGTTCCCCGGCCTCATCTCCCTTGCAGTGTCATCCCGGAGAGCCGCGAAGCGGACTCATCCGGGATCTGCTTCCTCGATCTGCGCTGAGGAGATCCCGGCTCTTCGCTACGCTACGGCCGGGATGACACTGAGAGGCGGGTGCGGATTGCAACTGTCCGTGCTTGCCGTGTTTTCCGTGGTCAAAACCTGGATCTGCTCCCGCACGATCAGCCGCCCACCACCCGCGAGAAGAACAGCGCCACTTCTCCCTGCGCCGGGGTGCCGTCGTAGAGTGTCATGTCCATCCCCGTCAGGCTGAAGCCGAGCGCGCGGTAGGCGGCGACGCCGGGGTGGTTGAGGTTGCTGGTTTCCAGCCAGAGGTGGCGCGCGCCAAGCGCCTGGCCTAGCGTGGCGACGCCCTCCACCAGCCGCCGGGCGACGCTCTGGCCGCGGGCGCGGGCTGGACGTAGAGGTGCCAGAGCACCAGCCGCCGGTTCCACGGCTCGAAGCCGGCCGCCGCGAAGCCGACGCAGGCGCCCGCGTCCTCGGCCACGAAGCCGTGCGACCACGGCCGCGCCTCGTCGCGCACGTCATCCAGCGGGAAGCGCTTGGTCAGCGGCCCATCCAGCCGCCGCCCGCGCAGGACGAAGCCGTCGCCGGACGCCTCGATGTCGTAGACTGCGTCGGTGGTGAAGCTGGTGTCGAGCGCCTCGATCGCCGCGGCGTCGTCCGGCAGCCGCGCCTCGCGGACGGCGATCATCGCGCCGTCAATCCGGCCGGACGATGTCGTCCCAGAAGCGCCGGGCCTTGCCGAAGAAGGTGGCCGTGCGCGGATGCTGCTGCTCGCCGCAGAGGCCGGCGAACTCGCGCAGCAGCTCCTTCTGGCGCGGCGACAGCTTGGCCGGCGTCTCGATGAACAGCTCGACCACCAGGTCGCCGCGCTCGCGCGAGCGCAGCGAGGGCATGCCGCGGCCCTTCAGGCGCACGGTGCGGCCGGTCTGGGCGCCCTCGGGCACCTTGACCTCGATCCGGCATTCGCCGTCGCAGTTCTCGCCGCCCAGCAGGCAGGGGATCTCGATGATCCCGCCCAGCGCCGCCGTCGCCATCGGCACCGGCGCCGAGCATAAGAGATCGATCCCGTCGCGCTCGAACAGCTCGTGCGGCTTCACCGAGAGGAAGATATAGAGGTCGCCGCGCGGGCCGCCTCTGGCGCCGCCGTCGCCCTCGCCGGCCAGGCGGATGCGCGCGCCGTCGTCGACGCCCGGCGGGATGCGCACTTCCAGCGTGCGCTCGCGGCGCACCTGGCCGTGGCCGTGGCAGGTCTTGCAGGGGTCGAGCACCACCCGCCCGGCGCCGCCGCAACGCGGGCAGGCGCGTTCGATGGTGAAGAAGCCCTGGCTGGCCCTGACCCGCCCCGCGCCGTTGCAGCTGGCGCAGTTGGTGGGGCTGGCGCCCGGCGCGCAGCCGGAGCCCTTGCAGTCGTCGCAGGTGAGGGCGGCCGGCGCCCTCACCTCGACCTCGGCCCCGGCGTAGGCCTGCTCCAGGGTGATCTCCAGGTCGTAGCGCAGGTCGGCGCCGCGGCTCGGGCCGCTGGGGCGGCGCTGCTGGCCGCGGCCGAACATGTCGCCGAAGACGTCACCGAACACCTCGTTGAAGATGTCGTGCACGTCGGCGAAGCCGGCGCCCTGGCCGCCGTTGACGCCGGCGTGGCCGAAGCGGTCGTAGGCGGCGCGCTTCTGCTTGTCGGAGAGGACCTGGAAGGCCTCGTTGACTTCCTTGAAGCGGGCCGCCGCCTCCTCGCACCCGCCGTTGCGGTCCGGGTGGTGCTCCATCGCGAGCTTGCGGTAGGCGGACTTCAGGCCCGCGTCGTCGGCGCCCCGGTCGACGCCCAGAATGTCATAATAGTCACGCATGGAAGCGGCAGCGGCCCCGTCGTTTCATGCTGAAATGTACAGTTTCTTGAAGTGGGGCATCGCCCGCCTCGCTGCAAGGCTTGTTGCGCGAGGCGGGCGGCTTTGCCCGTGAAGGGCGGCGGCGACGTTCCCCAAGGCCCCTATTTTGGCCGATGGGGACCGATGCGCCATGAGGCAAACCGTCACGCACCCTGACGATCGCCGCCACTTCAGCCTCCTCTAGGCCGACTTCTTGTCGTCCGAGACGTCCTCGAACTCCGCGTCGACCACGCCTTCGTCGGCCGCCCCCTGGGCGCCGGCGTCGGCCCCCTCGGCGGCGGCGCCGGCCGCCTGGCTGGCCTTGTACATGGCCTCGCCGAGCTTCATCGCCGCCTGCGTCAGGGTTTGCGTCTTCGCCTGGATGGCGTCGACGTCATCGCCTTCGAGGGCGGTCTTCAGCTCGGCCACGGCCGTCTCGATCGCCGCCTTCTCGTCCGCGCCGACCTGGTCGCCGTGCTCGGCGAGGGCCTTCTCGGTCGAGTGGATCAGGGCGTCGGCGTGGTTCTTCGCCTCGACCTGCTCCTTGCGCTTCTTGTCGTCGGCCGCGTGGCTTTCGGCGTCCTTCACCATGCGGTCGATGTCGCTGTCGGAGAGGCCGCCGTTGGCCTGGATGCGGATCGACTGCTCCTTGGCGGTCGCCTTGTCCTTGGCCGAGACGTTGACGATGCCGTTGGCGTCGATGTCGAAGGTCACCTCGATCTGCGGCATGCCGCGCGGCGCCGGCGGGATGCCGACCAGGTCGAACTGGCCGAGCATCTTGTTGTCGGCCGCCATCGGCCGCTCGCCCTGGAAGACCCGGATGGTCACCGCGTTCTGGTTGTCGTCGGCGGTGGAGAAGGTCTGGCTCTTCTTGGTCGGGATGGTGGTGTTGCGCTCGATCAGCGGCGTGAAGACGCCGCCGAGGGTCTCGATGCCGAGCGTCAGCGGGGTCACGTCCAGCAGCAGCACGTCCTTGACGTCGCCCTGCAGCACGCCGGCCTGGATCGCCGCGCCCAGCGCCACCACCTCGTCCGGGTTGACGCCCTTGTGCGGCTCGCGGCCGAAGAACTCCTTCACCACGTCCACGACCTTGGGCATGCGGGTCATGCCGCCGACCAGGATCACCTCGTCGATGTCGCTCTTCTTCATGCCGGCGTCCTTCAGCGCCTGCTCGCACGGCCCGACCGTCTTGCTGATCAGGTCGTCCACCAGGGCTTCCAGCTTGGCGCGGGAGATCTTGATGTTGAGGTGCAGCGGACCCGAGGCGTTCATCGAGATGAACGGCAGGTTGACCTCGTACTGGGCCGTGGACGACAGCTCCTTCTTGGCCTTCTCGGCCTCTTCCTTCAGGCGCTGCAGGGCGAGCTTGTCCTTGCGCAGGTCGACGCCCTGCTCCTTCTTGAACTCGTCGGCCAGGTAGTCGACCAGGCGCAGGTCGAAGTCCTCGCCGCCGAGGAAGGTGTCGCCGTTGGTCGCCTTCACCTCGAAGACGCCGTCGCCGATCTCCAGGATCGACACGTCGAAAGTGCCGCCGCCGAGGTCGTAGACGGCGATCTTCTTGCCGTCGTTCTTCTCAAGGCCGTAGGCCAGCGCCGCCGCGGTCGGCTCGTTGATGATCCGCAGCACCTCCAGGCCGGCGATCTTGCCGGCGTCCTTGGTGGCCTGGCGCTGGGCGTCGTTGAAGTAGGCCGGGACGGTGATCACCGCCTTCTCGACCTTCTCGCCCAGGTGCGCCTCGGCGTCCTGCTTCAGCTTCTGCAGGATGAAGGCGCTGATCTGCTGCGGGGAATAGTCCTGGCCGTGGGCGCGCACCCAGGCGTCGCCGGTGGGGCCGCGGGCGATGTCGTAGGGCACCATGCCCTTGTCCTTCTCGACCATCGGGTCGGTGTACTGGCGCCCGATCAGGCGCTTGATGGCGAAGAAGGTGTTGGAGGGGTTGGTGACCGCCTGCCGCTTGGCCGGCTGGCCGACCAGCCGCTCGCCGTCGTCGAGGATGGCCACGACCGAGGGGGTGGTTCGCGCCCCTTCGGCGTTCTCGATCACTTTCGGCTGTTTGCCGTCCATGATGGCCACGCACGAGTTGGTCGTGCCGAGGTCGATGCCGATAATCTTGCTCATGAGAACTTTCGTCTCGCTCCTTCAATGGCGAACGCACGCGGGGGCCTTCAGGCATGAAGCGCCGGTTGCGATCGTTCCCGGTTCGATTCGTCTCTCTATTGGTGCGGATGGCCCGCGTGCGGCGCGGGGCCCAAGTGGGTCAGCGCCGCTTCAGGCCCGATATTGGGGGCCAGAGCCCCCCCTGCAAGGCCTTTTTCCGCTCACGCCCGCGTCGGCGAATACGCCGCACGCGCCGCAGATCGCGCCATGACGCCCGCCGGCTTCCGCCTTATTCCGGGGCGGCTCAACCTGACGCAGCAGCGCGCGCTCGCCGACGAGGTGCTGGCGCTGGCGGCCGCCGCGCCGCCCTACCGGCCGGTGACGCCCGGCGGCAAGGCGATGAGCGTCGCCATGACCAATCTCGGCCGACTCGGCTGGGTCACCGACGCGCGCGGCTACCGCTACCAGCCGCATCATCCGCTCACGGGCGAGCCCTGGCCGGCGATCCCGGCGGCGCTGACGGCGCTGTGGACCGAGCTCTGCGACGCCGGCGCGCAGCCCGACTGTTGCCTGGTCAACCTCTACGACGCGGACGCCCGCATGGGCCTGCACCGCGACAACGACGAGGCCGACTTCAGCTTCCCGGTGCTGTCGGTCTCGCTCGGCGACGCGGCGCTGTTCCGGCTCGGCGGCCTGAAGCGCGGCGATCCGACCGGCCAGATGCGGCTGGCCTCCGGCGACGTCTGCGTGCTCGGCGGCGCGGCGCGGCGCGCCTACCACGGCATAGACCGGATCATTCCCGGCTCGTCGCGGCTGCTGCCCGGCGGCGGCCGGATCAACCTGACGCTGCGCCGCGCCGCGCCGGCTTGACCTTCCGGCGAGCGGGGCCATTGTCCGCGGCTTCGTCAACGCCACTGGAGCTGGCCGCATGATCACGCTGAAGCGCCCCGACGGGAACCTGCCCGAAGACTTCCACCTGTCGCGCCGCGGCGTCGCGGCGGTGATCTTCGGCGGCTATGCGGTGGCGGCGCTGGCGGCGGACGCCGAGCCGGTCACCACCGACGCGGCCGGGCTGGTCACCGAGACGGTTATGCTGCCGACCGAGGGCAAGTCGATCCGCGGCTACATCGCCCGCCCGGACGCGCCGGGGCGGTTCCCGGCCGTGATCGTGGTCAACGAGGTGTTCGGCCTGCACGCCTACATCCTCGACATCTGCCGCCGCTTCGCCAAGCTCGGCTACGTGGCGATCGCGCCCGGCTTCTTCGACCGTGCCGGCGACCCCGCGCCGATCCCGATGACCGATTTCGCCGACATCATGAAGATCGTCGCCACCGCCGGCGACCAGCAGGTGATGGGCGACGTCGGGACCACGCTGAAATACCTGGAGGCCCAGCCCTACGTGGAGCCGCGCCGCATCGCCATCACCGGCTTCTGCTGGGGCGGCAAGGTGGTGTGGAACGCCTGCGAGACCTACCCGGATTTCAAGGCCGGCGCCGCCTGGTACGGCCAGCTCGCCCCGCCCGCCAACGCCGCGCCCGATCCGGCCCACCCGCGGATCTGGCCGATCGAGCACGCCGCCGAGCTGAAGGCGCCGGTGCTCGGCCTCTACGGCGGCAAGGACCCGCTCAGCCAGGCGGTGCCGGCGATGCGCGAGGCGCTGAAGGCGGCCGGCAAGACCGGCACGGAGATCATGGTCTACGAGGACGCCGGCCACGGCTTCCACGCCGACTACCGCTCCAGCTACGTCGAGGCGGACGCGCGGGACGGCTGGATGCGCCTGCTGGCCTTCTTCGCCGCCAACGGCGTCCCGCCGCGGGCGTTCCGGCGGGGGTAGTTCTCGCTCCTCACCCGCACCGAAGCGTGCGGGGGAGGTGGCGCGCGGAGCGCGACGGAGGGGCAATCCGCGCCGGCGGCGAGCACTCGGGCCGGGCGTGCGGCGCCACGCCCCCTCCACCGTCCTGCGGACGGTCCCCCTCCCCCGCTTCGCGGTGGAGGAGCTGCGCGGCGCTTCAGCCGCCCCGCAGCTTGCGGATCAGCACCTCGAGGTCGCGGGCGAGCTGCGGGTCAGCCTGGCGCAGCGCCTCGATGCGGCGCACGGCGTGCAGCACCGTGGTGTGGTCGCGCCCGCCGAAGCGCTTGCCGATGTCGGGCAGCGAGCGGGTGGTCAGCTGCTTGGCAAGCCACATCGCCGCCTGCCGCGGGCGCGCCACCGAGCGGGTGCGCCGCTCGGACAGCAGGTCCGCCTGCTTGAGGCCGAAGTGCTCGGACGCCGCCTTCTGGATCTCGTCGACGGTGATGCGCTTGTCGCCGCCGCGCAGCGTCGGGCCGAGGAAGGCCTGCGTCGCCTCCAGCGTCAGCCCCTGCACCCCGGCCCCGGCGCCGGCGCGGGCGATCAGGGTGTTGAGCGCCCCCTCCAGCTCCCGGACGCTGTCGGTGAAGCGGTCGGCCAGGAACTGCAGCACGTCGGTCTTCATCTGGGCGGCGATGCCCTGCTGGCGGCACAGCAGCGGCGCCTTGCGCTCCAGGATGTCGAGCCGCAGCGCCCGGTCCGCCGGCTCGATGCCGCAGACGAGGCCGGCCGAGAGGTGCGAGCGCAGCCGCGCGTCGATCTCCGACAGCCCCGCCGGCGGCCGGTCGGCCGAGAACACCACGCGCCGGCCGTCCTCCATCAGCGCCGCGAGGGTGTGGAACAGCTCCTCCTCGCTCGAATGCTTGCCGCCGATGAAGTGGACGTCGTCGATCAAGAGCAGGTCGGCCGAGCGCAGCTCGTCCTTGAAGCCGTTGGCCTTGCGCTCCATCAGCGAGCGCACGAACGACGACAGGAACCGCTCGGCGGTCAGGTAGACCACCTTCTTGTCCGGCGCCGTGCGCATGGCTTCCCAGGCGATGGCGTTGAGCAGGTGGGTCTTGCCGTAGCCGTAGGCGCCGTGGAACACGACCGGGTTGAAGTGCCCGTCGGCCCAGGAGGCGACGCGGCGCGCCACCGCCAGGGCGAACTCGTTCGACGGCCCCTTCACGAAGGTGTCGAAGCTGAAGCGGTCCTGCAGCCACTGGGTGCGGCCCGAGCGGGTCGAGGCGATCGGCGCGGTGGCGGGGCTGTCGGTGGAGATGGGCTCGACCGCCTCGATGGTCAGCGGCGCGGCCTCCGTGTCGCCGCCGTCGGCCTCGAACTCGCCGCGCGACTTCAGCGTCAGCACCCGGCCCTCGGGGTCGAGGTCGGCCCACAGCTCGCCGATCCGCCGCCACGCGTAGCGCTGGATCCAGTCGCGGGCGATGCCCGTGGGAGTGACGAGGCAGAGCTCGCCGCGCGGCGACGTGCGCAGTGAGGCATGAGCGAGCCAGGAGCCGAAGGTGTCGTCGCCAAGCTCCCCGCGCAGGGCCTGACTTGCCTTCATCCATACGCCCGCGGGCGTCTCAGACGCCATCGTCGCCAGTCCCTTGCTCGCCATTGCCCCTTCTTTCCCCGTCTCGCCGCCACCCGCCAGATGATGGCTTGCCGCACCCTCCCCCGCCGGGCGCCGCCGCGTACTCATTTTTACTTGGACACAACTCGTCACGCCGTGCGGAGAGAGCCTCGCTCCGCCGCCCGTTATTCCGTGTAAGGTCATGCTTTGATATGCCCAGACTACGCTCGCGAAAGGCGGGGTCAATGGGGTTGGCGGCGGGGTCGCAGCAAAAAAAGGAGCTTGACTTTTGGTCTTGCCGAACTGGCCAACAGTTAACCAAAACGAGGCGTTTTTTTGTCGCAGCAATTAGGGCGGGATCGTCCTAAATCGACAACCGGCCAGGGCCGGCGCGCACGCCGGCTTCGGGCGAAAATACTAATAAAATCCGGTAGTTACGCGCTGAGTAGCGCGGGTCACGCGGCGTGGAGCTTCTTCAGCTGCGCGGCCAGTCTCGAGACTTTTCTCGAGCCGGTATTTTTGTGGATGACGCCCTTGCCGACGGCGCGCATCAGCTCCGACTGAGCGTCCGTGAACGCGCTTTTCGCCGCACCCAGGTCGCCGGCCTCGAGGGCCTCTTCGAACTTGCGCACGAAGGTCCGGACGCGCGAGCGGCGCGCCTTGTTCACCTCGGTTCTGCGGGCGATCTTGCGGATCGCCTTCTTCGCGCCGGGGTTGTTCGCCATGGAGTCTTCATAACCTGAAAAGGGCGCCGGAAACCCGGCGCCGAAAAGGGAGCGGCGATATACGCCGAAGCCCGAGCCGGGGTCAATGCGGCGCGCCAGGTCGTTTCGGGCCGTGCGCGAAGTGTGATCGGGCGCCCCGCAAGCGTCCGCGCTATGGGCCCTCGACCTGGAAACCCCTGGCGCGCAGCAGCGCCGGCAGGCCCTGCGCCCCGACCAGGTGGCCGACCCCCACCACCACCACCGCCGACCCTCGCCGGCGCAGGCGCTGGGTGAGGATGCCGGCCCAGCGGCGATTGCGCGCGCCGATCAGCCGGTCGTAGAGCCGCGGCGAGATCGCCTTCAGCGGATCGACGGCGTCGCGCTGCAGCCCCGTCAGGTCGCCGGACATCCATTCGCCCACCACCCGCTGGTAGGAGAGCGGGTCCGCCTCGATCTCGTGCAGGGTCCAGCCGAGCGAGGCGAGCTGGTCCTTCAGCGGCGTGCCGGCCAGGAACTCGATCTGCTGGCCGGCTGTCTCGAAGGCGCGGCGGCGCACGCCGGGCGGCGTGATCGCCTGCACCTGCCGCTCGACGCCGCTGGTGGCGTCCGCGCCGGCCTTGGCGTCGTCGGCGACCGAGAGGGTGAGGTCGGCCATCCACGGCTGCATGCGCTCGAGCGCGGCCGGAACGCAGCCCACGGTGAGGGCCACCTGGTTGAGCTTCTCGACGTCGCCCGGGCTCATGAGGGCGCTGAGGCGGCGATCGGCGGGCAGCCCGCCGCGGGCCAGCGCGGCGGCGGCGGCCTGATTGTCGGTCGCCGCGTCGATCGGCAACTCGAACCAGACCTCGTCGGCCTTGGCGAGCGCGTCGTCGAGCGCGGCCGGGCGCCAGTCGAGCCCGGCCGGCAGCAGGTGCACCGAGCCGAACAGCACCAGCGTGGCGGTCGGCGAGCGGACGATCCAGACCGGCGGCTTGGCGAGCGCCGGGCCGGCGGCCAGCGCGGCGCACGCCGCCAGCGCGCCCAGCCATCGCCGCCAGGACTCGCGCCGCCTCGCCGCCGCGCTCAAGACTGGCACCGGCTGCAGGCGAAGGTGGATCGCCCGCCCTGCACGATCCGCTCGACGCGGCCCTTGCAGCCCGGCTTCAGGCAGGGCTCGCCCTCGCGGCCGTAGACGGCGAAGCGGTGCTGGAAGTAGCCGAGCGAGCCGTCGGCGGCGGCGTAGTCGCGCAAGGTCGAGCCGCCGGCCTCGATGGCTTCGGCGAGCACCGTCTGGATCGCCGCGACCAGCTCGCCGAGCTTGCGGCGGCCGACCTCGCCGGCCGCCCGCTCCGGCGCGATCCCGGCGCGGTGCAGCGCCTCGCAGACGTAGATGTTGCCGAGCCCGGCGACGATGCGCTGGTCGAGCAGCGCGGTCTTCACCGGCTGGCGCTTCGCGGCGAAGGCGCCCGCCAGGTAGGCGGCGTCGAAGCCGCAGCCGAGCGGCTCGGGCCCCAGGCCGGCGAACCAGGGATGCTCGCCCAGCGTCTCTGTGGGAATGAGGTCCATGTAGCCGAACCGGCGCGGGTCGTAGAAGGTGAGGACGGCGCCCGCGTCGGTCGTGAAGACGATGTGGGCGTGCTTCGGATCGGGCGGCGCGGCGAGGGCGAAGTCGCCCGGACGCCGGGGCGGGCCTGTCCCGGCAATCTCGAAGCGCCCGCTCATGCCTAGGTGCATCACCAGGGTGTCGCCGCGGTCGAGCGGCGCCAGCAGATACTTGGCCCGCCGGTCCAGCCGCTCGACCCGCGCCCCGGTCAGGCGCTGGACGAAGCCTTCGGGCAGCGGAAAGCGCAGGTCCGGCCGCCGCGCCTCGACCCGCGCCAGCCGCGCGCCCGCCAGCACCGGCGCCAGGCCCTTGCGGACGGTCTCGACCTCGGGAAGCTCCGGCATGACTCGCATGCATAGAGCGGGTCGGGGCGCGGGGGAAATGGGGCGTGGCGGGAGCGCGCGCGGTTCGAGACGCGCCTGACGGCGCTCCTCACCATGACGAGCTTGGTGTGCGAGCGTTCGGCGCCGCTGGCTTTGGCGCGGCGAACCGTTGGCGCAGCCCACCCATCCTCGTCATCCTGAGGGCTCGCGCAGCGAGCGTCTCGAAGGACGCACGGCCGTCTTGCAGCGCCGAGCCGGCCTTTGCGCCGGCTGCCGTCGGTGGGTTGGACCCCAAGGGCGGGCCGCCGCCGCGCCTCACCTCCGTTGGCGCTGGCCGCGGGTTCGGCCTAGAAGGCCGGGCATGAGCGCCACCTTCGGATACCGCGACGTCGAGCCGGGCGAGAAGCCCGGCCTGGTGCGCGGCGTGTTCGATCGTGTGGCTAGCCGCTACGACCTGATGAACGACCTGATGAGCCTGGGCGCGCACCGGCTCTGGAAGGACGCGGCGGCAGCGCGGATGAACCCGCAGCCGGGCGAGACCATCGTCGACTGCGCCGGCGGCACCGGCGACCTGGCGCGGCGCTTCGCGGCCTTGGCCCGGCGCGCGCAGGACCGGCGCGGCGGTGCGCGCGCCAACATCGTCGTGGTCGACTACAATGCCGAGATGGTCGCGGCCGGGCGGGCGCGCGGCTGGGCGCCGGAGATCGGCTGGGCGGTCGGCGACGCGCAGCGGCTGCCGCTGCCGGACGCCAGCTGCGACGCCTACTCGATCGGCTTCGGCCTGAGGAACGTCACCGACATCGCCGGCGCGCTGGCCGAGGCGCGGCGGGTGCTGAAGCCGGGTGGCAGGTTCCTGTGCCTGGAGTTCTCGAAGCTGGCGCCGGCGGCGCTGCGGCCGCTCTACGACGCCTATTCCTTTCGCGTGATCCCGCGCATCGGCGAGCGGGTGGCGGGCGACGGCGACGCCTACCGCTACCTGGTCGAGAGCATCCGCCGCTTCCCGGACCAGCGGGCGCTGGCGAAGCTGATGGGCGAGGCCGGCTTCTCCCGCGTCGCCTTCACCAACTTCACCGGCGGCGTCGCGGCCCTGCACCAGGGCTGGGCGATCTAGCCCGGCAATGCTCTAGGCCCGCATGTCCAGCCTTTCGTCCTACCTGCGGCTGGTCGGCGCGGCCTGGGTGCTGGTCCGCGCCGACGCGCTGATCCCGCGCGAGGCCGACCCGCTGCTGCCCGGCGGCGTGCGCGCGCTGGGACGGGTGCTGCGCCTCTTCAGCGGCGGCGCGAAGGGCCGACCGGGCGAGCGGCTGGCGGCGGCGCTGGAGCGGCTGGGACCGGTGGGGATCAAGCTCGGCCAGTTCCTCTCAACCCGTGCCGATATTTTCGGCGCCGACTTCGCCGAGGACCTGTCGCGGCTGAAGGACCGGCTGGCGCCGTTCCCGCTGGAGCGGGCGCGGGCGGCGATCGCCGCGGCGCTGGGGCGGCCGACCGAGGCGGTGTTCATCGAGCTCGACGAGGCCGCGGCCGGCGCCTCGCTGGCGCAGGCGCACCGGGCGCGGCTGGCCGGCGGACGGCAGGTGGCGGTGAAGGTGCTGCGGCCGGGCATCGAAGGGCGGGTGGCGGCCGACGCGGAGGCCCTGCGCACCGCCGCGCGGCTCGCCGAAGCCTGGGCGCCGGCCGCGCGTCGGCTGGAGCCGCGCGCCTTCGCCGAGACGGTGCTGCGGGCGCTGGAGCTGGAGCTGGACCTGCGCTTCGAGGCCGCCGGCGCGGACGAGCTGCGC
Source organism: Caulobacteraceae bacterium (assembly GCA_036490095.1). Taxonomy (GTDB): domain Bacteria; phylum Pseudomonadota; class Alphaproteobacteria; order Caulobacterales; family Caulobacteraceae; genus Acaudatibacter. The sequence goes on along the minus strand of DASXEN010000138.1, from coordinate 2,790 downwards.
GCGGTGATGGCCCACGACGGCTACATGCGCGCGCCGGCGGTGGTGTGGGAGGGCGTCGCGCGGCGGGTGCTGACGCTGGAGTGGGCCCCGGGCCTGCCGCTCTCCGATCCGGCGGCGCTGGCCGCGCCGGGCCTCGACCGGCCGCTGCTGGCCGACAACCTGATCCGCGCCTTCCTCGCCCAGGCGCTCGACCACGGCGTCTTCCACGCCGACCTGCACGAGGGCAACCTGTTCGTCGCCGCGCCGGCGCGGCTGACGGCGGTGGATTTCGGCATCGTCGGCCGGCTGGGGCCGGGCGAGCGGCGCTACCTGGCGGAGATCCTCTGGGGCTTCCTGCGCCGCGACTACGCCCGCGTCGCCAAAGTGCACTTCGAAGCCGGCTACGTGCCCGCCCACCACGACGAGGCGGCCTTCGCCCAGGCGCTCCGAGCCGTCGGCGAGCCGGTGTTCGGGCTGAAGGCGCGCGACGTCTCCATGGGCCGCCTGCTCGCCCAGCTGTTCGAGATCACCGCCCTCTTCGACATGCGCCTGCGCCCCGAACTGGTGCTGCTGCAGAAGACCATGGTGACGGTCGAGGGCGTCGCCCGCCGGATCGACCCGGACAACGACATCTGGGCCGCCGCCGAGCCGGTGGTGGCCCGCTGGATCGCCCGCGAGCTCTCGCCCGCCGCGGCGCTGCGCAGCCTCGCCCGCGAGGCGCGCACCGTGCTCGGCGCGCTGGCCAGGGCCGCCGAGCCGCCGCCCGATCCGGACGCCGCCGCCCAGCCGGCCGTGGTCGTCGCCGCGGCGCCGGCCCAACCCGAGCGCGCCCACCCGGCGATCTGGTTCCTCGCCGGCGCCGCGGCGAGCGCGCTCGCCTTCGTGCTGATGGTGGCGCTGCGCGTCGGCCTGGCGCGCTAACCCTCGTCCTCGCCGCCGCCCTTCGAGCGCTTGGCCTCGCGGGCGATCTGCTCCTGCCAGTAGCTCGCCCCGTCGCGCGGCTTGAACATGGTCCGGGGCGCGCCGGCCTTGCTCACCACCGCGAAGGTGTTGCTCGTGGCGTCGTAGAGCAGCGCGTCGCCGTTGGCGCGCTCGAGCTTGGCCACGTTCTTCGGCGGCGTATCGACGAAGGCGTGCACCTTGGCGACGTACTCCGCCTCGCTGGCCGCGCCGAAGTCCTTGCCGTTCTTGTTATACTGGTAGTCGGCGTTCTCCTGGGCGGTGTGGTCGCGGTTGGGCGCCCACAGCGGCTTGCCGTCGGTGGCCAGCGGGATCGGCTGGTCGCGCGGATCCTTCGCCGCGGCCCCGTCGCCGCCACCGCCGCCGGCGTTGGCGAACTGGGCGCCGCCGCCCGATGTCGACCCCGCCGCGCCGGCCTGCGCCTGCGGCGCCTTGCCGACCGCCGACGGGCCCGCGTCGCAGGCGCCCAGCGCAAGGGCGAGCGCGCCCGCCCCGATCAACAGAACAGCCCTCATTCCAGTCCCCAATCCTTCAGTCCGAAGTTTTCGGAACAAAGAATGAACACGACGCGGGACGTTTGTCTAGAGGGAACCTTCGCGATAAGAGCGGGCGCCTTTTTCCGGAGGGCTGCTTTTGTCCGAACGACGGGTGCTTCTGATCGTCGGCGGCGGCGTGGCGGCCTACAAGGCGCTGGAGCTGACCCGGCTGTTCCGCAAGGCCGGCGTGGCCGTGCGGCCGATCCTGACCGAGGCGGGCGCCCGGTTCGTCACCCCGCTGTCGCTGTCGGCGCTGGCCGAGGACACGGTCTACGCCGACCTCTTCAGCCTCACCGACCAGGCGCAGATGGGCCACATCGAGCTGTCGCGCTCGGCCGACCTGGTGGTGGTGGCGCCGGCGACGGCCGACCTGATGGCCAAGGCGGCGAACGGCCTCGCCGGCGACCTCGCCTCGACCACCCTGCTGGCCACCGACAAGCCGGTGCTGATGGCGCCGGCGATGAACGTGCGGATGTGGCTGCACCCGGCCACGCAGCGCAACTTCGCGCGGCTGAAGGGCGACGGCGTCGGCTTCGTCGGGCCGGACGAGGGGGCGATGGCCTGCGGCGAGTTCGGTCCCGGGCGGATGGCCGAACCGCAGGCGATCTTCGCCGCGGCGATGGCGGTGCTGGGCGCGGGCGGCGGCGGGCCGCTGGCCGGCCGCCACGTGCTGGTCACCGCCGGCCCCACCGCCGAGCCGATCGACCCGGTGCGGGTGCTGACCAACCGCTCCAGCGGCAAGCAGGGCTATGCGATCGCGTCGGCGCTGGCGGCGCTGGGCGCGCGGGTGACGCTGGTGTCGGGCCCGGTGGCGCTGCCGGCGCCGCCCGGCGTGGCGCGCGTCGAGGTGGAGACGGCGCTGCAGATGCTGGCGGCCTGCGAGACGGCGCTGCCGGCGGACACGGCGGTGTGCGTCGCGGCCGTGGCCGACTGGCGCGCCGACGAGGTGTTCCAGGTGAAGCTGAAGAAGGGCGCGGACGGGCCGCCGGCGATCCGGCTGGTGGAGAATCCGGACATCCTGGCGACGCTGGCGGCGCGCGGGCCGCGTCGGCCGCGGCTGGTGGTGGGCTTCGCCGCCGAGACCGGCGAGCTGGAGGCCAGGGCGAGGGCCAAGCTGCAGCGCAAGGGCTGCGACTGGATCGTCGCCAACGACGTCAGCGCCGAGGGGATCATGGGCGGCGACGAGAACGAGGTGCTGCTGATCGACCCGCAGGGAACCGACCACTGGCCGCGCGCCTCGAAGACCGAGGTGGCCCGCCGCCTCGCCCAGCGCATCGCCGAGGACCTGGCGTGAGCGGCGCGGGACCCGAAGTCG
>DASXEN010000137.1:0-2884 GCA_036490095.1 Caulobacteraceae bacterium | reverse complement strand
CCTGTCGCTGGCCGCAGCCGGCGGTCGCGGCGCGGTGAGCGTGGCGCGCAGGCCGCGGGTGAGTTTTCTTCCAACCGGCGAGGAGATCGTCGATCCGGGCGCGGCGGCCGGTCCCTACCAGATCTTCGACGCCGCCAGCCTCGCCCTGGTCGCACTGGCGCGGCAGTGGGGCGGCGACGCGACGCGCCTGCGGTCGGTGGGGGACAACATCGCGGCCACCACCGATGCGGTCCGGGCCGCCGACTGCGACGTCATCGTCACGGTCGGCGGCGCCTCGGTCGGCGATCACGATCTCGTCAAACCGGCGCTCGCGGCGCTGGGGTTGGAGCTGGCGGTCGAAGGCGTCAACGTGCGACCCGGCCGGCCGACGTGGTTCGGTCGGCTCGCGGATGAGCGCCGCGTGCTGGGCTTGCCGGGCAACCCGGCATCGGCCCTGGTCTGCGCCGAGCTGTTCCTGCGACCGCTGATGCTGGCGATGCAGGGCGCGGATGCGGCGCTGTCGACCATCCGCGCCCGCGCCGCAGCGCCCTTCCCGGCCAACGGGCCGCGCGAGCACTGGATGCGGGCGCGGCTCACGCCAGGAGCGGACGGCGCGATGCGGGCCGAGGCCTTCCGCGATCAGGACTCGTCGCTGGTCTCGGTGTTCGCCGCAGCCGATGCGCTGGTGCGCCGGGCCGCGAATGCCCCGGCGCTGGCGGCGGGCGCGCCGGTTGACGTGCTGCCGCTGGCCCGGGTCTAGGCCGCAGCCACCCGCCGCGCGGCCCGCAAGCGATTCTCGCGGCTTAACCGCGGGTGAACAACGTCGATACCGCTTCTTAAAGGTGTGGGCTGCATCATCCTCGTAATGTGCATCAAGCGCAAAACGATGGTGGCCGCTGCATGAGACCCCTGCTGAACAAGCTCGGGCTCGGCGCGTCGCAGTTCCCCAGCGGGGCATCCGTGCGGGGCCGACCGCCCGAAGCCGAAGTGCGGGACATGCTGCTCGCCGCGGCGCGCGCCGGCCTGGGCTTCCTCGACGCCGGCCAGGCGCAGCCCTTCGCCGAACAGACGCTGGGCGCGCAAATGCCGCGGCCCGCGCCCTATCACATCCTGCTGCGCTCGGTGCGCGGCGACCGCGGTCCCGACGCGGTCGAAGCCGAAGTGCGCGCCTCGCTGGCGCGGCTGGGCCTGAAGCGTGCGCGCGCCGTTGTGGTGCAGAGCGCCAGCGACCTCTTCGCGCCCTCCGGCGCCGCGCTCTGGAACCGATTGAAGACGCTGCGCGATGAGGGCCTGTTCGACCAGGTCGGTGTCTCCGCTTACGCCTCGGACGAGCCCGCCGGCCTCGCTCGCCGCTTCAAGCCCGACCTGCTGCAGGCCCCCGCCTCGCTGCTCGACCAGCGCCTGCTGCTCGACGGCAGCCTGATGGCGGTGCGCGAGATGGGCATCGAAGTGCACCTGCGCTCGATCTTCCTCAACGGCCTGTTGTTCCTGCCCCCCGACCGGGTGCCGGCGCAGCTGAAGGGCGCGGCTGGACGACTGTCTCGCGCACGCCGAATGATCGCCGAGGGCCGTTCCGACCCGCTGCAGGCGGCGCTCGGCTTCGCCCTCTCGCGACCGGAAGCCGACGCGGTGATCGTCGGCGCGGGCACGGCGGCCGAACTCTCCGCGGTCATCGCCGCCGCCGCCAGCCCGCCCCCCGACCTCGATTGGGACGAGATGGCCATCGACGATCCCGTCGCCCTCGACCCCCGCCGCTGGGCGGCGGCTTAGCCGTCCCTCCCCATCGTTGAGGATGCAGACCCTCGACGACCTCGCCGTTGCGTTCGTCCCCACCCTCGAGCGGCTGACGCCGCTGCTTGAGATGGACGACGTGCAGTGGCCGAACGCGCGACTGCGCCGGCGCGTCTTCATCGGCGATCTCACCTGGCCTGAGCCGCTCACCACCTCGGCGCGGGCCGTGGTGTTCAAGGGCTCGAAGGTGGTCGTCGTCTCGCAAACCGACGGCCTGCGCCACATCCAGCCGGGTGGCGGCCTGGAGCCGGGCGAGACCATCGAGGCGGCGGCGCGGCGCGAGCTCGGCGAGGAGACCGGCTGGACGGTCGGGCCGCTCAAGTTACTCGGCTTCCAGCTGCTGGAGCCGCTGACGCCGAAGCCGCCGGGCTCGACCCGGCGCTGGGGCAATATGGTGCACGCGCTCTTCGTCGCCGAAGCCGTCGCCTACGACCGAAGTCGCCGCGACACCACCCAGATCGAGACCGGCTCGCGCCTGATCTCTATCCGCCAGGCGCTCGCGGAGCTGGCGGACGATGAGGCGTTGCTGCTGCGCGCCGCGATCGAGCGGCGCGCGCAGCCTTAGCCGCGAACCCGCTCGGCTTCTTCCGGGAAGAAGATTTCGCCGCCGTGGTCGGCCACGTCCTGGGCGGTCCAGGGCGCGGTCGGGTTGAAGCCGGGCGCCTGCATCACCTTGATCTCCCGCACACCGCGCGACGAGACCCCGAGCACCTTGCCGGTCTGGTCGCCCGAAAGGTCGGAGACCATGTAGAGCACGCCGGGCGCGATGCGCTCGGGCAGGCTCATCGGGTCGGGCTCGCGGTCGCGGCGGCCGGGCAGGTCGGAGGTCATGCGGGTGTAGGCGCCGGGCGCCAGGCCCCAGAGCCGGATGCCGTACTTGCGCCCCTCGATCGAGAGCACGCGCATGAAGCCGTAGAGACCGGCTTTGGCCGCGCCGTAGTTCGACTGGCCGAAGTTGCCGAACAGGCCCGAGCCCGACGAGGTCATCACGATCACCCCGCCGCCGTTGGCCTTCATCCAGTTCCACACCGGCATGGTGACGCAGTAGGCGCCCTTCAGGTGCACCTTCACCACCGCGTCCCAATCGGCCTCGGAGGTGTTGGAGAAGGTTTTG
>DASXEN010000212.1:0-3798 GCA_036490095.1 Caulobacteraceae bacterium | reverse complement strand
ACGGTGATGTACCGCGGCGCCAACGTGCTGCGCGGCTTCGACAACGACGTGCGCACCCACCTGACCGCCGAGATGGAGCGGGCCGGGATCAAGGTGATGCTCGGCTGCGAGCACGTCTCGATGCAGAAGACCGAGCACGGGGTGGTCAGCCAGCTGACGACCGGCCACGAGCTGGAGTGTGACCTGGTCATGTACTGCACCGGCCGCGCGCCGAAGACGGCCGGGCTCGGGCTCGACGCCGCGGGGGTGAAGCTGAACGAGAAGGGCGCGGTGATCGTCGACGATCATTCGAAGACCAACGTCGACAACGTCTGGGCGGTCGGCGACGTCACCGACCGCATCAACCTGACGCCGGTGGCGATCCGCGAGGGCGCCGCCTTCGCCGAGACCGAGTTCTACGACCGCCCCACCGCCTTCGACCACGAGATGGTGGCCAGCGCCGTCTTCTCGCAGCCGCCGGTCGGCGCGGTCGGCATGACCGAGGCCGACGCGCGCCACCAGTACGGCAAGGTCGACATCTACCGCGCGGTGTTCCGGCCGATGAAGGCCACCTTCTACGGCGCCCAGGACCGGATGCTGATGAAGCTGGTGGTCGACCCGGCGACGGACAGGCTGCTTGGCTGCCACGTGGTCGGCCCCGACGCGCCGGAGATGATCCAGATGGCCGCCATCGCCCTGAAGATGGGCGCCACCAAGGCCCAGTGGGACGCCACCTGCGCCGTCCACCCGACCGCCGCCGAGGAGCTGGTGACGATGCGCGAGAAGTACGTGCCGCCCGAGCTCGGCATGACCGCCTGAGCGGCGTGCGGCGGCCGGTTTTCGTGTAATCCCCCGGTGACAGCGAGGGAGCGCGCGATGACCGACCTCTTCGACATGACCGGCAAGGTGGTGCTGATCACCGGCGGCAGCCGCGGCCTCGGCCTCGCCATGGCGCGCGGCTTCGCGGCCGCCGGCGCCGACCTCGCCATCGTCAGCCGCAAGCTCGACGCCTGCGTCGCCGCGGCCGCCGAGCTGGAGCAGATGGGCGTGCGCGCCTTTCCCTACGGCTGCCACATGGGCCGCTGGGACGAGATCGAGCCGATGTTCGAGGCGGTCTGGCGCCACTTCGGCAAGGTAGACGTGGTGGTCAACAACGCCGGCATGTCGCCGCTCTACCCGTCGCTGGCCGAGGTCAGCGAGCGGCTGTTCGACAGCGTCGTGGGCGTCAACTTCAAGGGGCCGTTCCGGCTCAGCGCCGTGGCCGGACAGCGGATGTTCGACGCCGGCGGCGGGGCGATCATCAACATCTCCTCGACCGCGTCGATCCAGCCGACGCCGGTCACCGCCTTCTACGGCGGCGCCAAGGCGGCGCTGACCACCATCTCGCAGGCGGTGGCGGCGGCCTATCACCCGAAGGTGCGGGTCAACACCATCGTCGTCGGCCCGTTCGCCACCGACGTCGCCCAGCACTGGCCCGATCCGCCGGACCCGGCCGACCCGCGCCGCACCCGCTCCGGCATGCGCATCGGCGCGCCGGAGGACATCGTCACCACCGCCCTCTATCTCGCCGCCGACGCCTCTCGGTACGTCAACGGCGCGGCCATCCGCGTCGACGGCGGCGGCTGGGGCATGGGCCGCGTCCGCCCGGACGCCGACGCGATCTCGTGAGCGGCCCGCGAGTCGTGCTAAGCTGGGCTTGGCCGTGGATGGCGGCCGCGACATGTCGACAATCTACGGCGGCCCCGTCGTTTTGACGGGACACGGGCGCCGCCGGGGGCCGAAGCGAAATCGGCCAAGGTGACGTATTGCCGATGGACGACCGTCTCGACGAAGCCTGGACCAGCGACGAGATCGACCTCGCGGCCGAGCCGGATTTCAGCCTCGGGAGCTTGCGGCTCTCGCCGTCCGCCCGCGAGCTGCGCTGGACCGACGGCCGCGAGAGCGTCCAGCCGCGGGTGATGCAGGCGCTGGTCTGCCTGGCGCGGGCCGAGGGCGCGGTGGTTTCGCGCGACGAGCTGATCCGCCGCTGCTGGGGCGGGCGCATCGTCGGCGAGGACGCCATCAACCGCTGCATCGCCAAGGCCCGGCAGCTCGCCGAGGTCGCCGGCGAGCCGGCCTTCACCATCGAGACCATTCCGCGGGTCGGTTACCGGCTGCGCTGCGACTCCGCGCCACCGTCAGCCCCCGCCGCCGGCGAGCCTGCCCGCGCGGGCGGGCGGGCCCGGCCCTGGCGGCTGGCGGCGGCGGCCGTCCTGCTGCTGGCCGGCGCGGCCGGCGTCTGGCTGCTTCAGCGCCCGCGCCCCGCCGCGGCCGCCCCGCCGCCGCGGTCGGTCGCCATCCTGCCGATCCGCAACCTGACCGGCGAGGCGTCGCTCGACACGGCGGCCGAGCGGCTCACCGAGGACGTCAGCTACATCGTCGGGCGCAGCGGCTACATCACCGTCGCGCCGCGCACGGCCACCGCGGGGCTGAAGAGCGCGCCGGTCGACGCCGCCGTGCTGGGACGGTCGCTGGGCGTGCGCTACGTGGTCGTGGCCAGCCTGCGCCGCGACGACGCCGGCTACCGCGTCAACTACCAGATGGTCGACACGGCCACGGGGCAGGGGGTCGACACCCAGGATCTGGGCGTGCCCAGCCCGACAGGCGCGCTGCCGGAGCCGCAGCTGGCGCTGCGGGCCAACGAGGCGATCGTCGGCGCCATCGACCGCCGCTGGTCGGCGGCGGAGCTGGCCCGGCCGCCGGACGACCGCGACCCGGAGAACCTGCTGGCGCGGATGCACGGCCTCATCGAGCATCCGGCGGCGCGCGACATCGGCCGCACCGAGCGGCTGCTCGGCGTGGCCGGCGCCGAGATCCCCAAGGACAGCGCCCTGGCGCCCGAGTTCGACACTATGGCCTGCTGGTACTACCTCAGCCTGCTGCAGGGCGGCTTCGACACCTCGGCGGCGGAGCGCACCCGGTGGGCGGCGACGGCGCTCGACTTCGGCCGCCGCGCGGTGGACGCCAAGCCCGACATGACCGGCGGCCATGGCTGCCTGGCGGAGGTCTACGTGCAGACGCGCCAGTGGGACGCCGGCATGTCCGAGGCGCAGTATGTGATCACCACCTACGCCATGGCGTCGAGCATCTACTACGCGCGGGGCGACATGGAGCTGGCCAAGGGGCGGTTCGCCGACGCGCTGCGGGACTATCGGGAAGCCGCCATCCGCAGCGGCGAGCCGGCGTCGAACGAGGGGCTGGCGCGCCTGATGATCGGCCAGCCCGGCCCGGCCATCGCGGCGCTGCGGCAGGGCACGGCGATCATGCCGAGCGACGCCTCGTCCTACTTCTACCTGGCGGCCGCCTACGAGATGAGCGGCGACCACGCCGACGCGCTGGCGGCCGCGGACCAGTACCGCAAGCTGCGCAGCGACAACTCGGCCTGGCGGACGCTGGCGATGAGCGATGAGCCGGCGTTCCTCGGGCCGGCGGCGAAGGTGCGGGCGGCGCTGGCAAGGGCGGGCCTCGCCGAAGCGAAGTTGTCGGCGGCGCGCTAGAGCTTGATCACCTCCAGCGCGCCGCCGACCGGGTCGTCAGCGTCGAGCGAGGGGGGAGAACCCTTCGCGGTGCGCCACGGCAAGGGCGCGTGGGGCGTCGAGCTCGCTGACGGCCCGATGGGTGGCCTCGGCGCGGCAGGCGTCGAAGCGGGCGATGCGGCCGAGGTCGCGCACGTCGGGCTGGCCGCCGCAGGCCTGGCTGGCCGCCACGTCGATCCGCGCCAGCAGCGTGCGCGAGCCGGCGGGCGTGTCGAGGTTGAGGTCGCCGTAGGCGACCACGACC
>DASXEN010000148.1:0-11114 GCA_036490095.1 Caulobacteraceae bacterium | reverse complement strand
CGGGCAGCGGCTGGTCGAAGGTCGAGTGGGTCATGCCCAGCGGATCGAAGATGTGGCGCTTGATGTAGGCGTCGAACGGCTCGCCGGAGACGCGCTGCACGATGTAGCCGGCCAGCGTCGCGCCATAGTTGGAGTAGGCGACCACGGAGCCGGGCGCGAAGATACGCCTGGGCATGTTCTGCGTCAGGTAGGTGCGCAGGGACTCCATGCTGGCGGGCTTGGAGACGAAGCTGGCGCGCAGGGTCTCTTCGAAGCCCGCCGAATGGGTCATCAGCTCGCGCAGGGTGACGGGCTGGCCCTGGTAGGGCGGGACCTTGAAGTCGAGGTAGGTGTTGACGTCGGTGTCGAGGCCGAGCTTGCCGGCCTCAACCAGCTGCATGACCGCCGTCCAGGTGAAGGTCTTCGACACCGAGCCGGGTCGAAACAGCGTCCGCTGCGGATCGACCGGCTGGCCGGTCTTGACGTCGGCGTAGCCGAAGCCGCGCTCGGTCAGGATCTGCCCGTCCTTGACGACGACCACCACCGCGCCGGCGATCCCGCCCGCTGCGAGCGCATAGGGCATCCGCCCGTCGAGCCAGGTGTCGATGTCGGCCTTGGTGAGCTGGGGCGTCGCCGCCGGCGCGGATGCGGGCGTGGTGGAGGCGGCCGCGCCCGGGGCCGCGGCGGTCGGCGTCGCGACGGGGCCGGCCGGCCCCTGGGCCAGCGTGGGCGTGGCCAGCAGCGCCAACGCCGCCAGCGCCGTTCCGATCATCGATCTAAGCAACATCCCCGTCCCCTCCCGCTGGGCGCCGACGGCGCGGCGGCCGTCCGCTTCAGAAGCCCACGCACCTCAAGCGCCGGCATTTTGCCGACCAACTTGCAGAAATGGCAACCGCGCCCAGCGCCGGACGCTAGTAGCGCGCCGTCACCGTGACGCCGACGGTCCGCGGCTGGATGATGGTCACGCTCTCGCCGGGGATTCCCGTGAAGGGGGAGCCGCCGCCGACCACGCTCTCGTTGCCGCCGATCGAGTTGATCCCGCGCACGTCGGCGACGTTCTTGGCGAACAGCTCGACGGTCCAGTGGCTGCGCAGGTGGGCGCCGAGGCGCAGGTCGAAGGTGTTGTAGCTCGGCACGGGGATCTGGCCGGTGGTTCCGCTGAACAGCGACTTGCGGTCGCCGACGTAGGACCAGGTCGCGCCGACGAAGGCGGTCACGTCATCGGTGAACGACCAGTTGTAGACGGCGTCCATCGTCCCCGCCCACCGCGGCGCATAGGGCAGCGGGTCGCCGGACTTGCCGCCCAGCAAGGCGTTGGTGTCCTCTGTGAGCCGGGCGTCGGTGTAGGCGGCGTTGCCCGAGAAGGTCAGGCCGGCGATCGGGGAATAGGCCACCTGGCCCTCGACGCCGTCGCTCTGCGCCTTGCCGCCGTTGACGTCGACGCCGTTGTTGGCGATGTCGGCGATCAGCTGGATGTTGTTCCAGTCGATGTGGAACGCATCGATTTCGAACGAGAGCCTGTGCTCCAGCAGCTGCTGCTTCAGGCCGAGCTCGTAGCTGGTCACCGTGTCGGGGCCGAACGTCCGCGGCACGACAATCGACGTGCCGAGCGCGACGTCGTTCGGGCCGCCGGGCTGGTAGCCGGTGGCGATCCGCGCATAGACCGTCGTGTCCTCGTTCGGCCGCCAGCGCGGCGCCACCGAATAGGTGAAGGTCGAGTCGCGCGACGCCCCGTTGGCGACGATGTTCGCGCTCAGGATCGGGATGGACTCGACCTCGCCCGAGCTCTGGTCGTTGTGCGCATAGCGGCCGCCGACCGCGAGGTCGAGCTGCGGCGTGAAGTGGTAGGTCAGCGTCGCGAAGCCCGCTTCCTCCTGGTAGATCGAGGTCAGGTTCGCCAGCTCGAGCAGCTGGCCGTCCAGCGGCCCGCCGAAGAACAGCAGCTGCTGGTTCAGGTCGCCGGTCTCGCGGGTGTAGTAACCGCCGACCAGCCACTCCAACTGGTGGCCGCTGGGCGACGCCAGCCGGTCCTCCTCGGTGAACTTGTCGACATTGAGCTTGGCCCGCTCGTCGGTCCCGGAGATGAGCGTCGAGTCGGCCAGCGACTGGCTGGCGTAGGTTCCGTAGCTGGTCGACGAGGTGATGTTCGCCCAGCCCAGGTCCCAGTTCACCGTGCCGTTGTAGATGCGGTCCTGGACGTGGTTGAAGCCGGAGAGTTCCCTGGCGTTCTGCAGGTCGCCGTACAGCGGCGTCAGCGGCTGCAGCGGCACGCCGGTCGCCGGGTTGATCTGGACGTCCACCTCGTTCGAGTCGTTGGTCTGGAAGTTCTGCGCGATCGCCGTCAGGCGGATGCTCAGCGTGCTGAGCGGGCGCCAGAGGAACGAGGCGCGGCCGTCCTGCTCGCCGCCGTCGTTCACATTCTTCACGTGGCGCAGCGGATCGCTGATGTAGCCCGGATAGTCGACATCGCCGCCGTCGATGCGGATCGCGGCGGTGTCGCCGATGGGCACGTTGAGCATGCCCTTGACCGACCATCCGGCCGAGTTCTCGACCTCGTCGGCGCCGGCCTCGATCTCGCCGCCGAAATGGGTGGGATCGGGAGGATTGGTCACGAACTTCAGGAGGCCGCCCAGCGTGGACGCGCCATAAAGCGTGCCCTGGGGCCCGCGCAGCACCTCGATGCGCTGCATATCGAAGGCATCCAGGTCGGGCGTGGTGATCAGGCCGTTGGCCAGCGAGCTGCTGGATCCGTAGGGCGCCTCGTCGATGTAGGTCGCGACCGTGGCCGCATCACCGCCGCTGTTGAGGCCGCGCAGGATCAATTGCGTGTCGCCGGGCGCGGACTGGACGGTGGTCAGCCCCGGCACCAGCTTGGCGTAGTCGGCGAAATTGAAGGCCTGCAACTGCTGCAGCTGCTGCTGCGGCAGGGCGGTGACCGATTGGGCCACCGTCTGCAGCGCCTCTTCGCGCTTGTTGGCGGTGACCACCACCTCGCCGACGGCGGAAGCCCCGTTCGAGGGCGGCGGCGCGGCGGTGTCCGCCAGCGCGGGCGCGGCGAGGGCCAGCGCCGAGACCGTGGCCGTCAGCCTCAAGGCGTAGTTGCGAATCATCAGGGTCCCCCTAAGGCGCGTCCGCTCAAACCCGGGCGGCAACTTGGCAATAGAGTTTCCGAATAGGCAAGAGATTTTTCCTTTTTTGCGAAACAGATTGACCTCGCCGGAACCCGCCTCGATAACCGACCCAGTGGCTTCGAGGGCGCGCATGGCAGTGGCGGGACCGCAAACCGAGGACGGCGCGCGCGCCGCGGCCGGGGCGCTGCAACTGCCGCGGCCGTATCTGCTGTTCGTCGGCGACGTGGCGGAGCCGGGTTTCGCCAAGACGGCGTTTGGCCTGCGCGACTGGGCGCGCGACGATGTCGTCGGCCAGTTCGCCTCGACCGCGGACGCGGTGGATCTGGAGCTGCCGCGCCTCAGTCCGCGCCAGGCCCGCGAGGCCGGGGCCCGCTCGCTGGTGATCGGCGTCGCGAACGCGGGCGGCTACATTGCCGAGAGCTGGATCCCCTCGCTGCTGGAGGCGCTGGAGGCGGGCCTCGACCTCGTCAGCGGCCTGCACCGCAAGCTCGCCGACGTGCCGGCGCTGCGCCAGGCCGCACAGGCGCACGGCCGCCAGCTGATCGACATCCGCACCCCGCCGCCGAACATCCCGATCGCCACCGGCGCCAAGCGCACCGGCAAGCGGCTACTGACCGTCGGCACCGACTGCGCGCTCGGCAAGAAGTACACCGCGCTCGCCATCGCCCAGGCCTTTGCGAGGCGCGGCGTCGCGGCCGACTTCCGCGCCACCGGCCAGACCGGCATCCTGATCGCCGGCGGCGGGCTGCCGCTCGACGCGGTGGTCGCCGATTTCGTCGCCGGCGCGGCCGAGATGCTCAGCCCCGCGGCGGCCGACGACCACTGGGACGTGATCGAGGGGCAGGGCTCGCTATTCCACCCGTCCTACGCCGGCGTGTCGCTGGGCCTGCTGCACGGCAGCCAGCCCGATGCGATCGTGGTCTGCCACCAGCCCGGCCGGCGCGAGCTGCTCGGCCATCCCGGCTTCCTGCTGCCGACGGTCGAGGAGACCATCGCGCTCAACCTGCGCCTGGCGCGGCGGACCAATCCGGCGGTGCGCTGCGCCGGGGTGAGCCTCAACACCTCTGGCCTCAGCGACGCGGACGCCGAGCACACGCTGAAGATCACCGCCGCCAGCGTCGGCCTGCCGGCGGCCGACCCGATCCGCGGCGGCCCGTCGCTCGAGCGGCTGATCGACGCCTGCCTGGAGCCCCCATGCTGAGGTGGGGCGTGCCGAGCCGCCCATGACGCCCAGCTCCTGGTTCCAGCGGCTGCTGCTGCCCGGCTTCGCCTTCAAGGCGGTGGTGATCGGCGGCGGCTACGCGACGGGACGGGAGCTGGCCGAGTTCTTCCTGCCCAGCGGTCCGCGCGGCGGGTTGATGGGCATGGTCCTGGCGATGGCGATCTGGAGCCTCGTTTGCGTCGCCACCTTCCTCTTCGCCCAGCTGACCGGCAGCCGCGACTACCGCAGCTTCTTCCGCGGCCTGCTGGGCCCTGCCTGGCCGGTGTTCGAGGTGGCCTACGCGCTCTTCGTGGTGCTGATCCTGTCGGTATTCGCCGCCGCGGCGGGCGCGATCGCCGAGGCGGTGTTCGGGCTGCCGAAGCTGGTCGGCGCGATCGCCCTGATCGGCGCCATCATGGGCGTCGCGACCTTCGGCAACACCGCCGTCGAGCGGCTGTTCAAGTACGTGTCCTTCTTCCTCTACGGCGCCTACGCGGTGTTCGTGGTGCTGGCGCTGCTGCGCTTCGGCCAGCGCATCCCGGCGCAGCTGGCGCTGGCCACGCCGACGACCGGCTGGGCGGCTGGCGGGCTCGCCTACGCCAGCTACAACATCATCGGCGCGGTGGTGATCCTGCCGGTGGTGCGGCACATGCGCGGCCGGCGCGACGCCGTGATCGCCGGGCTGCTGGCCGGGCCGCTGGCCATGCTGCCGGCGCTGCTCTTCTTCCTGTGCATGATCGCCTACTACCCGCAGATCGGCGGCCGGACGCTGCCGTCCGACTACCTGCTCTCGCAACTGGGCCTGCCGGTGTTCCGGGTGGTGTTCCAGCTGATGATCTTCGCGGCGCTGCTGGAGAGCGGCACGGGCGCCGTCCACGCCATCAATGAGCGGATCGCCCACGCCTGGCGCTCGCGGCGCGGCCGGGAGCTGTCGCGGCTGGGGCGGCTGGCGGCGGCCGCGGTGGTGCTCACCGTCTCGGTGTTCATCGCCGACCGCTTCGGGCTCGTGGCCCTGATCGCCAAGGGCTACCGCTTCCTCGCCTGGCTGTTCCTGGCGCTCTACGTGCTGCCGCTGCTGACCTTTGGCGTCTGGCGGCTGTCGCGCGGCTGGCGCGCCTTCCCGCTTCCCTCACCAGAAGGCGTCGCCCATGCGCCCTGATCTGCTGAAGCGCGCCGTCGCGGCGCTCGCCGGCGCCGTGCTTGCCGCGGCCGCCCTGCCGGCGCTGGCCGCGCCGCCGCCCGACCTGCACGCCTACGTCGAGGCGCTGCGCACCCAGTACGGCATCCCCGGCATGGCGGTGGCCGTGGTCGAGCACGGCCAGACCAGCTTCCAGAGCGGCTTCGGCGTGCGCAAGTTGGGCAGCCCGGAACCGGTCGACGTGAAGACCATCTTCCCCACCGGCTCGACCGGCAAGGCCTTCACCACCGCCGCGCTGGCCACCCTGGTCGACGCCGGCAAGCTCGGCTGGGACGACCGCGTGGTCGACCGGCTGCCCGGCTTCCAGATGTACGACCCCTGGGTCACCCGCGAGATGACCATCCGCGACTTGCTGGTGCACCGCAGCGGCCTGGGGCTAGGCGAGGGCGACCTGCTGTTCGCGCCCAGCTCCGACTACACGCGCGCCGAGACGGTGCGGAAGCTGCGCTTCCTGAAGCCGGCCACCAGTTTCCGCAGCGGCTACGCCTACGACAACGTGCTCTACGCCGTCGCCGGCCAACTGATCGAGGCGGTGACCGGCCAGACGTGGGAGGACTACGTCCGCGAGCACGTGCTGAAGCCCGCGAGGATGAACGACACGACGTCCGATCACGCGCACCGCTTCGCCGACCCCGACCGCGCCTGGCCGCACGCCCGCATCGACGGGCCGATGCGCGGGCTGGGGACGCAAGTCGTGCTGGGCGAGCGCGATGGCCTCGGGACCAACGTCAGCCCGGCCGGCGGCGTCAGCGCCAGCGCCGAGGACATGGCCCAGTGGCTGAAGATCCAGCTGGCCCACGGCGCCGTGCCCGGCGGCGGGCGCCTGTTCAGCGAGGCCTCGTCGGCGGCGATGTGGAAGCCCGAGACCATCATCCCGACCAACCCGGCGCCCGCACCGGTGACCGCCGCCTCGTCGCAGTACGAGAGCTACGCACTGGGCTGGTTCGTGCGCGATTACCGCGGCCACCAGATCATCACCCACGACGGCGCCGACCTCGGCTTCCGCGCCACGGTGGTGCTGATCCCGGAGAAGGACGTCGGCTTCGCCATCCTCAGCAATGCGGAAGACGGGGTGCCGCTGGTGGCCACCATGTACCACCTGATGGACTACTACCTCGGTTTGCCGCAGATCGACTGGGCCAAGGCCTGGGGCGAGTACAAGACGCGGCAGGTCGCCGGCGCCATGGCGGCGCTGAAGGCGCAGACCGGCGCGCCGGCCAAGGTCGGCCCCTCGCTGCCGCTGGCGGCGTACGCCGGCGAGTACCGCGATCCCTGGTACGGGCCGATCTCGATCAAGCCGCAGGACGGCAAGCTGACGATCGACTTCGAGCACTCGCCCGGCATGGTCGGCGAGCTGGCCCACTTCCAGTACGACACCTTCATCACCCGCTGGAAGGACACCGGCATCGAGCCGGCCTACGTCACCTTCGCGCTGACGCCGGACGGCAAGGTGGCCTCGGCGAAGCTGAAGCCGGTCTCGCCGCTCGCCGATTTCAGCTTCGACTACCAGGACCTCGCGCTGACGCCGGTCCACGCGGGAGGCGGCCAATGAGCGGGACGCTGGACTGGAGCCGCCGCGCGTTCGGGCTCGCGGCGATGGGCGCGGCGATGGCGCCGGCGCTGGCGGCGCGCGCCGAGGCCGCGCCGCTGGCGGCCGGCTTGGTCGACGACGTGCGCCGCCGCTTCGACGTGCCCGGCATCGCCGTGGCGCTGGTGGAACAGGGCAGGCCGGTGCTGGCGTCCGGCTTCGGCGTGCGCGGGCTGACCGACCCGCGGCCGGTCGACGCCCACACGGTGTTCCCGATCGCCTCCAACACCAAGGCCTTCACCTCGGCGCTGCTGGCGACGCTCGTGGACGAGGGCAAGCTGGGCTGGGACGGGCACGTGGTCGACTACCTGCCCGGCTTCCAGATGTGGGACGAGTGGGTCACCCGCGAGATGACGGTGCGCGACCTGCTGGTCCACCGCAGCGGCCTCGGGCTCGGCGAGGGCGACCTGATGCTGTTCCCGAAGACCACATTCACGCCAAAGGAACTGGTGGCCCACCTGCGCTGGCTGAAGCCGAAGACCAGCTTCCGCAGCACCTACGCCTACGACAACGTGCTCTACGAGGCGGTGGCGGTGCTGGTCGAGGCGGTGACCGGGCAGAGCTGGAGCGATGCCCTGCGCCAGCGGATCCTGGGGCCGGTCGGCATGACCGACGCGGTGATCGGCGAAAGCGCCTTCTTCGCCGCGCCCGACCACGCGCTACCGCACGCCAAGATCGACGCTTCCGACCGCGGCGCCGGCAAGCTCTCGGTGCTGACCACCACCAACGTCGGCGACGTGCTGCTCTCGGCCGGCGGGCTCGCGGCCAGCGCCGCGGACCTGTCCCGCTGGCTGATGACGCAGGTGAACGGCGGCCTCGCGCCGGACGGCAAGCGCGTCTTCACCGAGGCGCAGGGCGCGCAGATGTGGAAGCCGCAGACGCTGATCCCGCCGTCCGACATCGGCGCGGCCGGCTGGCCGCAGCCGCAGTACCGCGCCTATGCGCTCGGCTGGGAAGTGGCCGACATCGACGGGCTGATGATGGTCCGCCACGGCGGCTACGTGCAGGGCTTCAAGTCCTACACGGTGGTCATCCCCAGCCAGAAGACCGGCTTTGTGGTGCTGACCAACGCCGAGGAGGGCTACGGCATCTCGGCCATCGCCCTTTCACTGCTCGATCACTACCAGGGCCGCCCCGCCCGCGACCGGGTCTCGCAGCTGCTGGCGGCGCGCGACGCGGATCGGGCGGAGACGCTGGCCGCCGGCGCCGGCATCCCGCGCGATCCCGGGGCCCGGCCGACGCTGCAGCTCAGCGCCTACGCCGGCGTCTACCGCGACGCCTGGTACGGGACCACGACGCTGACGATGCGGGACGGGGGCCTGTGGATGCGCTTCGACCGCACGCCGGGGATGGAGGGCCCGCTCGAGCCCTGGCGCTACGACACCTTCCGCACCCGCTGGAAGCTGCCCGGCGTCGAGGACGCCTTCGTCACCTTCGCGCTGACCCCGGAGGGCGGCGTGCGCGACATGACCATGCGCGCGGTCTCGCCGCTCGCCGACTTCAGCTTCGACTATCAGGATTTGCTGTTCAGGCCGGCGGCGGCCGGCTGAGCCGGCCGCCGCGCGCGCCCGTCAGTATTGCAGGCGGAGGCCGAACAGAACCTCGCGGCCGGTCTCATGGTAGTACCACGACAGGTCGCGCTGGGTGTCGTTGAACTCGTTCTCGAACTGGTTGGTCAGGTTGATGCCTTCCAGCGTCGCCTTCAGGTTCTTGTTGATCGTGTACTGGATCGAGGCGTCGAGGTTGAAGGTCTCGTCGAAGCCGTCCGCGTCGGTTCCGGTTTCCTGGCCCGGCACGCGGGTCAGATAGCGGCTGCGGTAGGCGGCCGAGACGCGGGCGCTCCAGCGGTCGTCCTCGTAGTAGAGGGTGCCGTTGGCCGCGTACTTCGACAGTCCGAGCAGCTGGTTGGTCACCAGCGTGCCGGGGACCTGACCGGGGTAGTTCAGGCTGGAATCGGTGATGGTGAAGTTGGCCAGCATGCCGGTGTGGCTCAGCAGGCCCGGCAGGAAGGTGAAGGGCTGCTGGTAGTTGAACTCCGCGCCCTCAACCCAGCCGCCGGCAGTGTTGGCCGGGACCTGGAAGTTCCAGACCACCGAGGGGCCGCACCCCGGCGTCGAGCCGCAGGCCGCGACGGCGGCGCTGTCCGGCACGCCGAACGGATTGCCGGTGAAGGGGATGTTCTCCGACTGGGTGGTGACGAAGGTGGAGACGTCCTTGCGGAACAGCGCCACCGACACGATCGCGCCGTGCTGCGGGTACCATTCCCACGCCACGTCGTAGGACCAGGCCAGGAAAGGCATCAGGTTCGGGTTGCCGGTCTTGACGTTGAACTGGGTGCCCGAGACAGTCACCGAGGTGCTTGCGACCAGGCTGGTCAGGTCGGGCCTGGCCATCACCCGCGCGGCGCTGAAGCGCAGCAGCATGTCGTGGCGCACTTCCCAGTCGAGGTTCAGGCTGGGCAGCACCTCGTTGTACTTGTGCTCGGCCGTCACCGGCCGCTGCACGCCGCCGACAAAGCTGAAGCCTTGCGAGTGCTGCTCGGTCTCGACGTCGCGCACGCCGACGTTGCCGCGCAGGTTCCGGCCCAGCACGTCGAAATGGAAGTCGCCCTGCACATAGCCGCCGATGTCGCGCTCAGTGACGCCGGCGTTGTTGCCCAGGTCGCCCGCCGTCGAGAGCGCGAACAGCGGGCTGGTGTAGAGGCCGAACAGCGACGTTGCGGCGTTGACGTCCGGCGTGATCCAGGTGGTCGAGCTGCCCGCCGGCGCCGTCACGCCCGAGCCGGCCAGCGTCGCCACCTGGCTGTAGCTGGAGATCGGGATGGCCTGCAGGCTCTTGTAGGCGTTGGTCGAGTTCACCGACTCGCCGTTCACCAGCCGCAGCGACGTGGTCTGGAAGTCGTACTCCTTGTAGTCGACGCCGGCCGACACCTTGAAGGCGTCGAACTGCTTGTAGTGCAGGTTGAACTGGCCGGCCTTGTAGCTGTTGACGTCGCTCTGCGGCCGCTCGCGCACTTCCGTCAGCACCCACGGCCCCGCCGAGGTCAGGTTTGCCGAGCCGAAGTTCAGCTGCGGGATACGGCCGTCCAGGTAGCTGTAGCTGAAGCCCTGCACGTTGAACTGGTCGAAGCCGAGCGTGGTCTGCACCGGGTTCTCGAAGTCCGACCGGGAGAAGCCGATCAGCTCGTCGATGCTGAACGCGTCGTTCAAGTCGTCGCGGCCGCTCAGCGTCGCCTGGTTGAAGTTGGTGCGCAGGTCGTCGATGCGGTCCTCGACCCGGGTGTCGACGCCATTGAACGTGCCGGCCTGCATCACCCCTTTCGAGCTGATGGTGTCGGAGAGGACGGCGATGTTGGCGATGCTGGTGCAGTTGGTCGGCGACGCGCACTTGCCCGTGCCGCTGAACCCAGGCGCCTCGAGGTACTGCTCCTGGCGCGTGCCGGTCCAATAGGAGTGCAGGATGTCCAGCGAGAACAGGTTGGCCGCGTTGGGCTGCCACTGGAACGACGCCGTCGCGCCCAGGCGGGTCTGGTCGTCCTGGAACAGGTCGTAGCGCGGGAAGCGCGGGTGCAGGGCGCCGTCGACGGTCGCGCAGGCGGCCGGCAGCGGGAAGACCTGGCAATTGGTCCCGTTCACCGACTTGAAGCCCACCAGCGGCGCGGCGCTGCTGCCGCCGGTGGAAAGCACCTTGCCCATGTCCCAGCGGACCGTGGACGCGCCGTTGTCGTTGAACGAGCGCTTGCTGTAGGCGATCGAGAATAGGGCTCCGAACTTGCCGTCGGCGGTGGTGTCGGAGATCAGGAAGTTAGCGCGCGGCTCGACGGTGCCGGCGAGGTCGTTGTAGTCGCCCTTCACCGCCGCGATCAGGGTGAACTTGTGGTAGTCGAACGGCTCGGCGGTGCGCAGCGCCACCGTGCCGCCCAGCGATCCTTCGTCGACGTCGGCCTCGGAGGTCTTCAGCACGCTGAGCGAGTTGAAGAGGACGGAGGCGAACACCGTGAAGTCGAAGGCGCGCGTG
>DASXEN010000120.1:0-39915 GCA_036490095.1 Caulobacteraceae bacterium | reverse complement strand
TGTGAAGGAACGCTTGAACTAGGGGTGTGAGTATGGCTTGGCGCAATGTGCTGGAGCATACGCGCGCGGCATCTCAGAGACGATTGAGGCGACAACGCCACGACGACCGCCTGCGATGCCATGCGCCGCAAGACGGTGGAGTCGTCCTCGGCAACTGGGGCGAGGGTGCTTCCGCTAGTGAACGTTTTCTGACGACGCTAGAGTACAAAATGCTGGATGGCCGCGTCCCTACATTCTGGTTTGTGGATGCAGAGAGCCGCCCGTTG
Source organism: Caulobacteraceae bacterium (assembly GCA_036490095.1). GTDB lineage: Bacteria > Pseudomonadota > Alphaproteobacteria > Caulobacterales > Caulobacteraceae > Acaudatibacter. Next base: position 39,649 of record DASXEN010000120.1, on the reverse strand, counting down.
GCGACATCAGACCTGGTAGGTCGGGCGCTGAGCCGGGCTCAAGCTCTGGCAAGCGGAGATCGCGAACTGGTCCTTGAGTGTTGCGATTTCATCCTGGCCTCGGATGAACGCGTTGAACCGCTGCTTGGAAACCTCAAGATCTCTCGCCAATTTGCGAAGTTGCGATGATGGCTTTGGCTATGCCGCCTCAAGCGCGCCTCGGAGGGCGATTTCGGCCGCGAGCTGACACGGCGATACTCTGCCGCCCGCGGGCCATCGCAGCCGAGCTTCCGATGGCTGAGCCTCGCAAGGAATCTGTACGGTCTCCAGCAGGTGGCCGGCCTGCCGAACGACAAGGTCAGCGCCGGATAAGTATGGCGGATGGGGTGGGATTCGAACCCACGGTGGGCGTGAGCCCACGGCGGTTTTCAAGACCGCTGCCTTAAACCACTCGGCCACCCATCCTTCAGGGCGCGCCTTCTAGCAGCGGCGGGCGGGGGTTGGAACGGGCGGGGCGGAACCGCGCCTCAGGGCCAAGCGTTGCTGAAAACCCGCGCCGGCGGCGTCGTCGGCGCGTCCGCCGCCTCCACGGAGCGCCGTGATGACCGCCTCCCCTGCCCCGCTCCGTCCGCACCGGCGCACGGCCGCGCCCTGGTTCATCGTCGAGGGGGTGCTGCTGATCGTGCTCGGGCTGCTGGCGGCGGCGCTGCCGGGGTTGACCGGGGTGGCCGGCGCCACGGTGTTCGGCTGGGTGCTGGTGCTGGCCGGGGTGTTCGGCCTGGTGACGGTGCTGGGCTCGCGCCACCATGCGCACCTGACGCTCAGCCTCGTCTCCGGCATCGTGGCGCTGGTGGTGGGGCTGCTGATCGTCTGGCGCCCGCTGATCGGCGCGGTGGCGCTGGCGATCTGCATCGCCGCCTACCTGCTGATCGACGGCGCGGCGCTGATCGGCCTGGCGCTGGACCAGCGCAAGCGCGGCGGACGCCGCTGGGGCTGGCTGCTGACCGCCGGCGTGGTCGACCTGCTGCTGGGCCTGGTGATCCTGCTGATGGGGCCGCTGGGCGACAGCGTGCTCCTGGGCATCATCATCGCCCTCGACCTGATCGTCGCCGGGGTGGCGCTGCTGATGCTGGGGCTGGCGGCGCGGCGGGCTTAAAAAATGGACTCAAGCGCCTAGAATTTAGACTCGAACAAAGTTATATCACGCCTGGAACCATTTCGGTTCCCTGCGCCGGCGTGCGTTGCATCGCGTCGGCGCTGCGTCTCTGGTACCTGAGGAGGGCTTCATGTCCGACCCGTTCAGGGCGCCGCCTGGGCCGCAATTGGCCGGCGAGACGACGCTTCACAACTCCGTGCTTATCCGCAGCCATGAGCCGGCCAAGGCCGGCAGCCACAGCTGGATCATGCTCGGCGGCCTCGCCGTCGTGATCGTGGCCGGCGGGGCGTTCTGGGCCTACGTCCAGAGCCACCCGGAAGGCCCGATCGTGAACCACGCGGTGGCCGCTGCGCCCCGGACGGAGACGCCCTGGTCCGGATAGGTCTCAAGGCCCGTCTCCTCAGCCTGCCGCCGCGCCGCCGTTGACCCGGCCTGGCGAATGAGGGCATCGGCGGGGCGATGAGCGAGATTCTGGTCGACGCGCGGGGCCACAACTGCCCGGTGCCGACGCTGAAGCTGCGCCGGGCGCTGGCGGCGGCGCCGGCGGGCGCGCGCCTGCGCCTGCTCGCTACCGACCCGCTGGCCCGGATCGACGTGCCGCACTTCCTGGCTCAGGTCGGCGCGGAGCTCCTCGAAACCCGCGAGGACGGCCCGGTGCTCGACTTTTTGATTGTGAATCCAGCTAACAGAGTTGTCAGCGGCGCTTAACAAGGCTCCAATAGGGTGCGGCGCGCCGCTTGAGGAGCAGCGCGCCGCCAGGATGACCTTGTCTTCTTCCTGATCGACCGGTCGCCGCCACGAGGGACGGGAGAGCGCGGCGGCCGGTCAACAGGCGGGAGATTGCGCGGCCCTGCCTGAACCCAAGCTGAACGAAGCGTGCAGGCTGGCGTCAGGCGGTCGCCGGCTCGGCGACGCCCCAGTCGGCCAGCACCGCCTCGGTGTCGGCGCCGATCGCCGGCGGCGGGCCCTGGATCGCGCCGGGGGTCGCCGAGAAGCGCGGGGCGGGCGCGGGCTGCACCACCCCTTCCACCTCGACGAAGGTCTTGCGGGCGGCGTTGTGGGGGTGGGCCGGCGCCTCCTTCAGGGTCAGCACCGGGGCGAAGCAGACGTCGGTGGCGTCCATGATGGCGCACCATTCGTCGCGGGTCTTGGTCCTGATCGCGGCGGCCACCCTGGCCTTCAGGTCCGGCCACTCGGCGCGGTTCATCTGCGCCTTCAGCGCCGGGTCGTCGAGGCCGGCCTTCTCCAGCAGCAAAGCGTAGAACTGCGGCTCGATCGAGCCCAGCGAGATCCAGCGGCCGTCCGAGCACTCGTAGGTGTCGTAGAAGGGCGCGCCGCCGTCGAGCATGTTGGCCCGCCGCTCGTCGCTCCAGATCCCCGAGGCGGCCATGCCGTAGAACATCGACATCAGCGAGGCCGCGCCGTCGGTCATGGCGCAGTCGATCACCTGCCCCTGGCCGCTGGCGCGGGCGTGGATCACCCCGGCCAGCAGGCCGAAGGCGAGGTAGAGGGCGCCGCCGCCGAAGTCGCCCACCAGGTTCAGCGGCGGGATCGGCTTGTCGCCCAAGCCGATGGCGTGCAGCGCGCCGGTCAGGGCGATGTAGTTGATGTCGTGGCCGGCGGCCTGCGAATAGGTCCCGAACTGGCCCCAGCCGGTCATGCGGCCATAGACCAGCTTCGGGTTGCGCTTCAGCGCCACGTCGGGACCGAGGCCCAGCCGCTCCATCACCCCGGGCCGGAAGCCCTCGAAGGCCGCGTCGGCCCGGTCCATCAGCTTCAGCGCCGTCTCGACCGCCGCCGGGGCCTTCAGGTCCAGCGCCACCGAGCGGCGGCCGCGCGAGGTGATGTCGCTCCTGGCCCCGCCGCGCCCGCCGATGCGGTCGACGCGCACCACGTCCGCCCCGAGGTCACTGAGCAGCATGCCGCAGAACGGCCCCGGCCCGATCCCGGCGAACTCGACGATCTTCAGCCCCGCGAGCGGTCCCTGGCGCATGTGGCGCTCCCTAATTTCTCAAGCTGGCCCGAGAACTAGAGGCCGTGACCGGGCGTCAGGCAAGCGGCGCGACAGCCGCTCGTTGATGTATGTCAGCGAAAGGGGTAAGCTGACGTACATGAAGAAGGCCCAGATCTATTTTCGAGAGGAAGAGTTGCACGCGCTGCGCGAGCAAGCGTCCAGGTCAGGCCGCAGCGTCGCCGAGATCGTTCGCGACGCCGTCCGGCAGGTCATCCTTAAGCCGGCGGCCGACGGACCCGTCGCCCTTTGGGATGGCGTTCCGAAGCGTTCTTCCATCGATCACGATAGCATCTACGACGAGACCTGATGCGTCAGGGAGAAGCGGTGTTCGTCGACACCGGCGCATGGATCGCGCTCGCCCTCTTGCAGGACCCGCTCCACGCGGCGGCGCGCGAACAGTGGGAGATGCTGCAAAGAGCCGGAGCGCGCCTCCATACTTCCATTCCAGTGGTAATCGAGACCTTCACCTTCTTGGACCGCAATGCCAGACGTGACGTAGCGCTATCCTGGAAAGCGTCGGCGCTCGATCCGCCCTCCGCGGTGACGATGTTGACCTGCGAAAAGAATGACCTCGAGGAGGCTTGGACCTACTTCCGCAGGACTGACCTCCACAAGCTTTCCCTGGCGGACGCGACCAGCTTCGCCATCATGAAGCGGATGCGGATCAGCGTGGCCTTTGCGTTCGACCATCACTTCGCGATGGCCGGGTTCCGATTGGTCGCTTAGGCAGGGCCTCCGACAAAACCGCCTGGATCGCCCGGCGCTCGCGGTCTAGGTAGGCGGCGGGGTGGGCTGTTGCATGGGGTCTGGAGGGACGGCATGCCGCGTTGGGCTTTGCTTGCAGGCTTGGGCCTGATCGCCGCGCCGGCATTGGCGGCCACGATCACCGGGATGGCGGCCTACGGCGACTGGCGCACCGACGCGCCAGGCGTGGTGCGCCACATCACCGCGACCTACATCCCCAAGGACGTGCCGGCCCCGCCCGGCGTCGCGCCGCCGTCGGTGGTGGCCAGGCCCGCCGGCGCCGAGCTGAAGACCCTGCCCGGCTTCACCGCGACCGTCTTCGCCAAGCTGGAGGGGCCGCGGCAGGTGCGCGTCGCGCCGAACGGCGACATCTTCGTGGCCGAGAGCCAGCCCGGCCGGATCATGGTGCTGCGGGCGGGCGCCGGGGCGGCAAAGCCCAGCGCCACCGAGACCTTCGCCGAGGGGCTGAGCCGGCCGTTCGGCATCGCCTTCTATCCGCTCGGCCCCAACCCGCAGTGGGTCTACGTCGCCAACACCGGCTCGGTGGTCCGCTTCCCCTACCGCAACGGCGACCTGAAGGCCCGCGGGCCGGCCCAGGTGGTGGTCCCGGCGCTGCCGCGCGGCGGCTACCACTGGACCCGCGACCTCGCCTTCTCCGACGACGGGCGCACGATGTTCGTCTCGGTGGGCTCCGACAGCAACGTCGCCGAGGGCATGTCGAAGAAGAGCCCCGCCGAAGTCGCCGCGTGGCAGCGCACCCACGCGCTGGGCGCCGCCTGGGACAAGGAGGAGAACCGCGCCGACGTGCTGGCCTACGACCCGGCGGGCAAGGGCGGCCACGTGTTCGCCGCCGGCATCCGCAACTGCGTCAGCATGGCCACCAATCCGATCACCCACGCGCTCTGGTGCGTCACCAACGAGCGCGACCTGCTGGGCGACAACCTGCCCCCCGACTACGCCACCCAGGTCAAGCCCGGGGCCTTCTACGGCTGGCCATGGTGGTACATCGGCGATCGCCAGGACCCGCGCCACGAGGGCGAGCGGGCGGACCTGAAGGGCAAGGTCACCGTGCCGGACGTGCTGCTGCAGCCGCACTCGGCGCCGCTGGGCATCGCCTTCTACGAGGCCAGGGGACCCGGCGCCTTCCCGGCCGAGTACCGCGGCGACGCCTTCGTGGCCCTGCACGGCTCGTGGAACCGGGCCAAGCGCACCGGCTACAAGATCGTCCGGGTGATGCTGAAGAACGGCCAGCCGACCGGCGAGTACGAGGATTTCGTCACCGGCTTCGTGGTCGACGACCACGCCGTCTGGGGCCGGCCGGTGGGCGTCGCGGTGGCGCACGACGGAGCGCTGCTGGTCGCCGACGACGGCGGCGACGTGCTCTGGCGGATCGCCTATGGCCATCACTAGGGGCTGGACCGTCGCGCTGGCGGCCGCGTCGACGGCGCTGGCGGCGGTCGTCGCCATCGCCCAGCCGGCCGGCGTCCCGGCCCGGGGCGCGGACGTGTTCGACGACCGCTGCAGCGAGTGCCACGCGCTGACCGGCGTCCACCAGGGGCCGAGCCTGGTCGGCGTGGTCGGCCGCCGCGCCGGGGCCGAGGCCGGCTACGCCTACACGCCGGCGATGAAGGCCGCGGGCGTGACCTGGACCGCAGCCGAGCTCGACCGCTTCCTGCAGGGCCCCAAGAAGCTGATCCCCGGCACGGCGATGGCCGTGATCATCTCCGACCCAACCGAGCGGCGCGACCTGATCGCCTACCTCGGCACGCTGAAGGCCCACTGAGCTTGCAAGCCCTTGCGGCAAAAGGGTCCTTGGCGCGGCGCGGCTTGGCCGCCTAAGGTCCCGGCAAAGGACTGGCTTTGTCGATTCACGCTCGCATCCTGATCGTGGCGCGCGACGACGATCGCGCCGGGCCGCTTGCCGAGGGGCTGGACCGGCTGGGCTGGCGCACGGTGACCGCGCGCGGCCCGTTCGCCGCCATCGCCGCGCTGTCCGACCTGCAGATCGAGGCCGCCATCGTCGACCTGATCGGCGCCGGCCCCGAGGCGCTGAGCTTCGCGCGGCGGCTGAAGGCGGCCTGCGCCCCCCGGCGGCTGCCGGTGATGGCGATCGCCGATCCGGACCCGCAGCTGGCCACCTACGGCTACGACCTGGCCCTGGCGCCGCCGCTGCACCCGGCGCAGGCGGTGATGCGGCTGGAGAGCCTGGTGCGGATGTCGGTGGCCGAGGAGGAGTTCGAGCTGCGGCTGGAGACCTTCGCCGACCGCGGCCGGCGCCTGGAGCTGCCCGAGCCCGAAGGCGGGCCGCTGCGGGTGCTGTGCATCGGCGAGCCGGCCCCGCAATTCCTGGCGCTCTCCAACGCGCTCGGCCGCTACGACGCGCAGGTGGTGGGCGCCTTCACCAGCTACACGGCGTTCGACTACCTGCACGAGCGGCCGTTCGACGCCGTGGTGCTGTGGGCCGGCGAGAACCCGCAGGAGGCCCTGTCGATCATCGCCGGCATGCGCCGCAACACCAAGCTCTACCACATCCCCGCCCTGCTCTATCAGCGCGGCTCGCCGGACGTGGCGGCGGTCGACGCCTTCCACAAGGGCGTCACCGACGTCGCCTCGCCCGAGGTGTCGGAGAACGACACCGCCAAGCGGGTGCTGGAGCTGGCCAGGGCCTTCCGCCGCCAGAGCGCCATCCGCAAGGCGCTGGAGCGGGCCCGCAGCTCCGGGCTGATGGACGCCGCCACCGGCCTCTTCACCCGCGACCTCTTCGCCGCCCACCTGATGCGCCTGGCCGCCGCCGCCCGCACCCGCAACCGCCCGCTGGCAGTCTGCGTGCTGAAGGTGTCCGAGCGGCCCGAGGTGACGCTGGCCAGGGCCGGCGGCTGGCTCGACCGGGCGATCCCGCAGATCGGCTCGATGATCGGCCGGCTGGTGCGCGCCGAGGATACCGCCGCCCGGCTCGGCCCCGAGGTGTTCGCCCTCGCCCTGCCCGCCACCAGCCTCTCGGCCGCGCGGCTCACCGCCGAGCGCATCGCCGCGGTGATCGGCTGCACCGCCTTCGAGGCCGGGCCGGAGCGGCAGCCGTTCGTGGTGGAGTTCGACCTCGGCGTCGCCGAAGTCACCCCCGGCGAGAGCGCCGCCAAGGCGCTGGAAATGGCCGCCGCGCAGGCGAGCGAGCGGCAGGCGAGCTGACGGGCCGGCCCGACATGACGGCGTTCGGCGACTTCGAGAATCTCGACATCAAGACTGCGGACAGTCACGTCTTCCTGCGCCGGGCCGGCTCGGGACCGCCGCTGCTGCTGCTGCACGGCTTTCCCCAGACGCACCTGATGTGGCGAGACGTGGCGCCGCGGCTGACGGAGCGATTCACCGTCGTCTGCGCCGACCTGCGCGGCTGCGGCCGAAGCGGCTGTCCGGCCTCCACGCCCGACCACGCGCCCTATTCCAAGCGCGCCACGGCGCAGACGGCGCTCGCGTACTGGCCCTGGTCGCTCCTGGCCCAGCCTGCGCCGCTTCCCGAAGCCCTGTTGCTGGCGGCGCCCGAGGCGGTGATCGACGACGCCTTGGGCAACTGGGGCTCCCCGGCTTCGACCGCCGAGCCTGAGGTCCGCGCGGCCTATGTCGACGCGCTCAAGGACACGGCCCGCGTCCACGCCATCTGCGAGGAATATCGGGCTGCCGCGACCTGCGACTGGGCGCACGACAGCGCCGACAAGAGGGCGGGCAGGCGGATCGGGGGTCCGGTCCTGGCGTTATGGAGCGGCGCGGGCAGCCTGGGCGCCTGGTATGCCGATGCTGGGGGCCCGCTGGCGCTCTGGCGGACCTGGGCCGATGTGGTCGAGGGCGCCGCTGTCGACGGCGGCCACTTCTTCCCCGAGGAATCGCCGGACCGGACCGCCAGGACTTTGGCGGAGTTTTTCGGCGCGACAGCGCACGGCGCACCACGCCCCTGACTATCCGGACAGGCCCCTAGCGCGCGTTGAATCTTGACGGAGTTGGCCGCCCAAGAGGGTCCTTCTCCCCTTGCGGGAGAAGGTGGCCCGCGGAGCGGGTCGGATGAGGGGTCGCACTGAAGTCCGTGATTTGCCTGATGAAGGCTAACCTCCAGCGCCCGTCGACCCCTCATCCGGCCGCTTCGCGGCCACCTTCTCCCGCAAGGGGAGAAGGCGCCGTGAGCCGATTCCAGTCAAAACCAACCCGCTCTAGCGCGCCACGGTGCGCAGGCGGCTGGCGTCTTCCAGCCAGGCGTCTTCGCGCTTCCAGGTGTGGATCTCGCCGCAGCGGTCGCAGCGGAAGCTGTATTCGCCGCGCAGGGCTTCGAAGGCCGAGGGCCGCAGGCGGTAGACGGTGTGGACGTTGGTCCCCAACCGGGGACACTTGATCAGGACGCGGCTGATGACGTCGCTCATCGCCGCCGCGGCCGGTAGGGCGCGCGCCGCCCCGGCGCGCCTGGCGCCGCCGCGTCGCCGCGGTGGCGGAAGACCAGGCGCCCGCGCGTCAGGTCGTAGGGGGTCATCTCGACCGTCACGCGGTCGCCGACCATGCTGCGGATGCGGTGCTTGCGCATCTTCCCCGCAGTGTAGACGAGCACCATGTGCTCGCTGTCGAGCCGCACGCGGAACTGGCCGCCGGGGAGGATCTCGTCGATGACGCCTTCGACCTCGAGCGGTTCTTCCTTGGCCATGCGGCTCCCTTGAAAATTGAAGACGGTCGGGACCGGCGCCCGGAGAGGCGCCGGTCCCGAAGCTTGGTTCAGACCGCTTGCAGCTGGCCGGCGGCCGTCTTGCCGCTGCGCTTGTCGCGCTCCAGCTCGAAGCCGATCTTCTGGCCTTCATGCAGCGAGCCGAGGCCCGCACGCTCGACGGCCGAGATGTGCACGAAAACGTCGTTGCCGCCGTCTTCGGGCTGGATGAAGCCGAAGCCTTTTTGGCCGTTGAACCACTTCACAGTGCCGATTTGCATAGAATGTCCCTTTCCGGACGTAAGTTCTCGCCCCAGACCCTGGCGGCGACGTCAAATTTTCGGAGAGGGTCGTGAGACGTTCCCGGGCAGGACCGGAGTTCTGATCGGGAGGTAGGCGAGCCAAAACGATATTTGATGGCAGTCAGATGGCCCATTCGCCCGGGAATCGCAAGCCATTTTTCCAGATAAGTCGCCGGCCAGGACGCCAAGCCGTTGAAATGCCTAGGCTGTCTCGCCCGCCCCAATCGCGCGCCAGCCCGGGACGCGCCCCGAGTCACCGCCCCAAACGCTCAGGCCGCCTTCGCCAGCCGCGCCAGCTCCTTCAGCACCCGCTCGGCCGCGCCGAGGCGCTGGGCCGGGGTCGCCCACTCGCCCTTGACCACCACCTTCTGGTCGGGCCGCAGGCGCCAGAGGTTGGCGTTCTTCTGGATGAAGCCCACCAGGCCGGCGGGGTTGGCGAAGTGGTCGTCGCGGAACGAGGCCAGCGCGCCCTTGGGCCCCACGTCGATCTTCGCGACGTTAGCTTCCCGGCACAAGCCTTTGATCGCAACCACCTTCAGCAGCTGGTCGGCCTCCGGCGGCAGCGGCCCGAAGCGGTCGATCAGCTCGGCCGCCAGCGCTTCGCGGTCCTCGGCCTTCTCGGCGTCGGAGAGGCGCCGGTAGAGGGCCAGGCGCACGTGCAGGTCGGGCACATAATCCTCGGGGATCAGCACCGCCGCGCCGGTGTTGATCTGGGGCGACCAGCCGCGGTCGAGGTTGACCGGCTCGGCCCCGCCCTTCTCCCGCAGCTCGTTCACCGCGTCCTCCAGCATCTGCTGGTAGAGCTCGACGCCGACCTCGCGGATGTGGCCGGACTGCTCTTCGCCCAAGAGGTTGCCGCCGCCGCGGATGTCGAGGTCGTGGCTGGCCAGCTGGAAGCCGGCCCCCAGGCTGTCCAGCGACTGCAGCACCTCCAGCCGCTTCTCCGCCCCCAGCGTGATCGGCCGCTCGAACGGGGTGGTGAGGTAGGCGTAGGCCCGCTGCTTGGCCCGCCCCACCCGGCCGCGCAGCTGGTAGAGCTGGGCGAGGCCGAACATGTCGGCGCGGTTGACCACCAGGGTGTTGGCGGTCGGGATGTCGAGGCCGCTCTCGACGATGCTGGTGGAGAGCAGGACGTCGTAGCGGCCCTCGTAGAAGGCGGCCATCACGTCCTCGAGCTGGGTGGGCGCCATCTGGCCGTGGCCGACTACGTGGCGCACCTCGGGCACCTGCTCGGTGAGGAACCGGCGCAGCTCCGGCAGGTCGGCGATGCGCGGGGTGACGAAGTAGCTCTGGCCGCCGCGGTACTTCTCGCGCAGCAGCGCCTCGCGCAGGCTGACCGCGTCGAACGGGGTGATGTAGGTGCGCACCGCCAGCCGGTCGATCGGCGGCGTGGCGATGATCGACATCTCGCGGATGCCGGACAGCGCCATCTGCAGCGTGCGCGGGATCGGCGTCGCGGTCAGCGTCAGCACGTGCACGTCGGCGCGCAGCGCCTTCAGCGCCTCCTTGTGCTTGACCCCGAAGTGCTGCTCCTCGTCGACGATGATCAGGCCGAGGTCCTTGAAGGCGACCTGCTTGGAGAGCACCGCGTGGGTGCCGATGACGATCTCGATCTCGCCCTTCTTCAGCCCTTCGCGGGTCTTCGTCGCCTCGGCCGTCGGCACCAGCCGCGAGAGCCGGCCGATGCGCACCGGCCAGCCCTGGAAGCGCGCCACGAAGGTCGAATAGTGCTGGCGAGCTAAGAGCGTGGTCGGGCAGATCACCGCCACCTGCCGCCCGCTCATGGCCATGACGAAGGCCGCGCGCAGCGCCACCTCGGTCTTGCCGAAGCCGACGTCGCCGCAGATCAGCCGGTCCATCGGCTTGCCGGCCCCGAGGTCGCCCAGCACGTCGGCGATGGCGTTCAGCTGGTCGTCGGTCTCCTCGTAGGGGAAGCGGGCGCAGAACTCGTCGAAGACGCCGTGCGGCGGGTGGGTCTCCTCGACGTGCTTGGTGGCGCGGGCCGCGGCGATGGCGATCAGCCCCTCGGCCATCTCGCGCAGCCGCTCCTTGGCGCGGGCCTTGCGGGCCTGCCAGGCCGCGCCGCCCAGCTTGTCGAGCTGCACGTCCTCCGAGTCGGCGCCGTAGCGGGTCAAGAGGTCGATGTTCTCGACCGGCAGGTAGAGCTTCGACTCCTGGGCGTAATGGATCTCCAGGCAGTCGTGCGGCGCCTCCTGCACCTCCAGCGTCTTCAACCCGACGTAGCGGCCGATGCCGTGGTCGATGTGGACGACCAGGTCGCCCGGGGCGAGCGCCGTCGCTTCGGCGAGGAAGTTGGTGGCGCGGCGACGGCGGCGCGGGCGCGCCAGCCGGTCGCCGAGGATGTCGGTCTCGGAAATGACGGCGAGATTGTCGGTCTCGAAGCCGGCGTCGAGCGGCAGCACCACCCGCTGCAGCTGCTTCGGGTCGGCCGCCTTGGCCGCCTGCCAGTAGGGCGAGAGCTGCACGTCCTTCAGCCCGTGGTCGGCCAGCATCGCCCCCAGCCGCTCCGACGCGCCCTCGGACCAGGAGGCGAACAGCACCCGCTTGCCCTCGCCCATCAGCCGGCGGGCGTGCGCCGCCGCGGCCTCGAACAGGTTGACGCTGTCCTGCGCCCGCTCGGCGGCGAAGGTACGCCCGAGCTTGGCCCCCAGGTCGACGACGCCCGCCCCGCCCTCCCCGCGCAGCGGCTCCATGCGGCGCACGGGATGGCTCGCCAGGCCGGCATCCCACTCGGTGTTGGAGAGGTAGAGGGCCGAGGGCGGCAGCGGCCGGTAGTGGGCCTTGCGCTCGGCCCCGGCGCGGGCCTCGTAGGCGTCGGCGATCATCGCCAGCCGCTCGTCGCGCGCCTCGCCGGCCAGGTGGTCGAGGCCGATCAGCGCGTCCTTCGGCAGGTAGTCGAACAGCGTCGCCATCTGCGGGTAGAGCAGCGGCAGCCAGTGCTCCAGCCCGGCCCGGCGCGAGCCCTCGCTGACGGCGGCGTAGAGCGGATCGTCGCCGGCGGCGCCGAAGGCGGCCAGGTAGCCCTTGCGGAAGCGCGAGACCCCGTCGGCGTCCAGCAGCGCCTCGCTGACCGGCAGCAGGTCCACGCGCTTCAGCTGCTTCGTCGAGCGCTGGGTCTCGCGGTCGAAGGCGCGGATGGCGTCCAGCGTATCGCCGAACAGGTCGAGCCGCACCGGCTCGGCCGCGCCGGGCGGGAACACGTCGATCACCCCGCCGCGCACCGCGAACTCGCCGCGCTCGGAGACGGTGGAGGCGCGGTGGTAGCCGTTGACGGCGAAGTAGCGCTCCAGGTCGGCCATGTGGACGTCGGCGCCGACCTCGGCCGAATAGCCCGCCGCCAGCACCGCGGCCTTCGGCGGCAGCCGCTGCAGCAGCGTCGCCGACTGGGTGATGAGCAGCACCGGCTTCTTGCCGAACTCGCCGCGGGCCAGCCGCGTCAGCGTCGCCATCCGCTCGGCCGAGACCCCCGCCGACGGGCCGACCCGGTCGTAGGGCAGGCAGTCCCAGGCCGGCAGCCGCAGGATCGGCATCTCCGGGGCGAAGAAGCCCATCGCCGCCTGGAAGGCGCCGGCCCGCGAGCCGTCGCGGGCCACGAACACGTTGAGGCCGCCGCGGGCGCGGGCCAGGTCCGCCATCACCAGGGCGTCGAAGCCCTCGGGGACGCCGGTCAGCTCCAGGGAGTCGGCGCCGCCGGCGACGCGCTTGATGTCTTCAGCCAGGGACACGTGTCGGTTCTCGGATCAGGCGCTGGGCGCGTGGAAGGCGCGGATTTTGAGGACGAGGTCGGTTTCGGCCGGCGTCGGCGCCGCTTGGCCGTAGATGATCCAGTCGTAGACGTCGTGATCGGCCCGATCGAGCAGCGACTCGAAGGCTTCGACCTCGATCTCGGTCAGCGACTGGCCATGGCTGTCCGCGAACGGACCCAAAATCAGGTCCGCTTCCCGAAATCCGCGCCGCCAGGCGCGGAACCGCAGCCGCTTCAACCTCGTCTCATCCATGCCGGAAGCGGTCAGATATAGGCGACGCCGCCCCGCTCGGCCAGAGCGCTTCGAGCCGGCTCCTCCTCAACTCGTCGGCCAGAGTGGGACCAGCATCGGGGTGCGGGCCCGGTAGGCGGCGTAGGCGTCGCCGAGCTCGGCGGTGAGGAAGCGCTCCTCCAGCCGCGCCTTCATCCAGCAGCCCAGCGCCATCAGCGCCGCGCCGACGAGGTTGAGCACCCCGCCGAACTGGATCGCCAGGGCGAACGCCGCGACGATGAGGCCGGTGTAGATCGGATGGCGGACCAGCGCGTAAGGCCCCCGCTCGACCACGACGTGGTCGGTCTTGCGCGTCACCGTGCCCGACCACAGGCTGCCCAGCGCCACCCTGGCCCACCAGGTGAAGGCGAAGCCGGCCGCCTCGACCAGCACCAGCGGCCAGCCCAGCCACGCCGGCGCCGACCACAGGGCGCCCGCCGTCAGCCGCGGCCCGTAGCGCCCGGACCCGGCCGAGCCGAAGAACAGCAGCGCCGCGCCAAGCACGGTCGGCAGCAGGTAGGCGAAGCGCCCGCCGCCGGTGGGCCTCGCCTGGGTGCGCCGGGTCCACACCGCCGCGAGGCCCCACGACAGCGCCCAGGCGTCCCAGATGAGGAAACTGACGAAGAGCGGGGTCACCTGGCCGGCTCGGGCCTCGCCGTTTCGGCCAGCAGCTGCGCCAGCCGGTCCTTCCAGTTGATCGCCCAGGTGTGGGTGCCGTGCCCGTGCGTGGTCGGCGAGATCGGCAGCAGCACGAACGTCCCGTGCCTGATCTTCTTCACCTCCTGCTCGGCGATGCCCAGCTCCGGCGGGTTGATGAAGTCGTCGGCGGAGTTGATCCACAGCAGCGGCGCGGTGATCTGGCCCAGCTTCGGCGAGGGGTCGTAGTCGCGCGAGGAGTTGACCTGGTAGAGTTCGTCGTTGGCGTCGTCGTGGGCGATGTCGGCCTCGACCACCCGCTTCACGTAGGCGTCGGAATCGTCGCGGGTGGGCAGCTGCCGCTGCATCTGCCAGGGCGCGCTGCCGGCGATGATAGAGATGTCGGCGGCGGCCAGCAGCGCCTCGCGCGGCTCCTCCTTGTAGTCGCCGCCCTGCCAGGCCGGGTCGCTGGTGATGGCGTAGACGATCATGTCGCGCCAGACGCGGTTGCGGCCGGCGATCTGGACGGTGCTGCAGGCCAGCGGCATCAGCGCGTCCATCATCGTCGGCCAGTTCTCGCCCCACATGAAGCTGTGCATGCAGCCCATCGAGGTGCCCATCACCAGCCGCAGGTGGTCGACGTGCAGGCCGTCGGTCACCATCCGGTGCTCGGCCTCCACCATGTCGGCGTAGTCGTACTTGGGGAAATGCGCCTTCAGGCCGTCGCTCGGCTTCGACGACTTCCCGTGCCCGAGGTCGTCGGGGAAGATCAGGTAGTATTTGGTGATGTCGAGCGGCTGGCCGGGGCCGAACAGCTCGCTGGCGAACATCGGCGCGTCGGCCAGCCGGTCGCCCGAGCCGGTGGTGCCGTGCATGATCAGCACCGCGTTGTCGACGTGGCCGGCGCCATCGCGGTGCAGCGTCCCCAGCGTCGAGTAGTGCATGCGCACCTCAGGCAGCGTCTCGCCGTCGTCGAAGTGGAAGTCGTGCATCACGAAGTCGCCGCCGGTCAGCGACGGCGGCTTGTAGCCGGGCGGCGCCGCCGGGGGCTGGGCGTGCGCGCCGACGGCGCAAACCAGGGCGAAACTTGCGAGACAGGCGGCGAAACGGGCCAAGAAACAGTCCTCCCAATCAACGGGGCGGACTGTTGTACCCGCCGGCGGCGGCGCGCAAGTGGCCGCCGCCCGATCCCCTCGCCCTCCCGACCGCTCCCGACGGAAGAGGTGTTCTTTGACCTCTCCCGCAGGGAGAGGGAGGGGCCCGCGATGCGCCAGCATCGTGGGAGGGTGAGGGGATCGAGCCTGGCCGGTTAGTATCGCGCCATGCGCCCGCAGATTCTCTTTCCGCTGTTCGCGCCGATCACCTCGCTGAAGGGGGTCGGGCCGCGGGTGGCGACGCTGCTGGAGCGGGTGGCCGGGCCGCTGGTGCGCGACGTGCTGTTCGTCGCCCCGCAGCGGCTGGTGCGGCGCAGCTTCACCACCATCGCCGCGGCGCAGGACGGCGAGGAGCACACGCTGGCCGTCACCATCGACGTCCACCAGCGGCCGGGGCGCGCCAACCATCCGTGGAAGATCCGCGCCTTCGACGACACCGGCTTCCTCTACCTGGTCTACTTCCAGCGCGGCCACGGCCTGGAGGCGGCGCACCCGAAGGGCGCCAAGCGGATCGTCAGCGGCCGGGTCGAGCGCAACGACTTCGACCACTCGCTGCAGATCGTCCATCCCGACTACATGGTCGCGCCCGACCGCGCCGAGGACGTGCCGGAGATCGAGGCCATCTACCCGGCCACCGCCAACCTCGCCTCCCGCGCCGTGCGCCGCTTCGCGCTGGAGGCGCTGGCGAAGACGCCGGAGCTGCCGGAGTGGCAGGACGGCGCCTGGCTCGCCAGGCAGCAGTGGCCGCCCTGGCGGGCGGCGTTCGAGGCGCTGCACCATCCGGCCGGCGAGGCCGACCTGTCGCCGCAGTCGCCGGCCCGGAGGCGCCTCGCCTACGACGAGCTGTTCGCCCACCAGCTGGCGCTGGCGCAGCGCAAGTCGGCCCGCCGCGCTCGGCCGGCCCGCATCATCGCCGCCAGCGACCTCGCCGGCCGCGTCGAGGCCGACCTGCCGTTCGGGCTCACCGGCGCGCAGATCCGCTCGCTGGTCGAGATCCGCGCCGACCTGGCGTCCGGCGAGCGCATGAGCCGCCTGGTGCAGGGCGATGTGGGATCGGGGAAAACCGTCGTGGCGATGCTGGCGATGGCCGACGTCGCGGCGGCCGGCCTGCAGTCGGCGCTGATGGCCCCGACCGAGATCCTGGCGCGCCAGCACTATGAGACGCTCGCCGGACCGCTGGCCAGCCACGGGATCAAGGCGGTGCTGCTGACCGGGCGCGACAAGGGTGCGGGCCGGGCCGAGAAGCTGGCCGCCCTGGCCGGCGGCTCGGCGGCGGTGGCGGTCGGGACCCACGCCCTCTTCCAGGACGACGTCGCCTTCCACGCCCTCGCCTTGACGGTGATCGACGAGCAGCACCGCTTCGGCGTGAACGAGCGCGGGCGGCTGCAGGCGAAGGGCGAGGCGGCGCACCTTGTCGCGATGTCCGCGACGCCGATCCCGCGCACCCTGGAGCTGACCGTGTTCGGCGACCTCGACGTCTCGCGCATCGACCAGAAGCCGCCCGGCCGCACGCCGGTGGCGACCCGGGCGGTGCCGATGCCGCGGGTCGGCGATGTCGTGGCGCGGCTGAGGTCGGCCATCGCGAGCGGCGCGCAAGCCTTCTGGATCTGCCCGCTGGTCTCGGAGTCCGAGACCGCGGACCTGGCGGCGGCGGAGGGGCGCGCGGCGGCGCTGCGCCAGGTGTTCGGCGCCAAGGTCGGCCTGGTGCACGGCCGGCTGCCGGCCTCCGAGAAGGACCACGTGATGGCCGAGTTCGCCGACGGGCGCCTCGCCGTGCTGGTGGCGACCACCGTGGTCGAGGTGGGCGTCGACGTGCCGGCGGCGACCATCATGGTGATCGAGCAGGCCGAGCGCTTCGGCCTCGCCCAGCTGCACCAGCTGCGCGGGCGGGTGGGCCGCGGCAAGGACGAGAGCAGCTGCGTGCTGCTCTACGACCCGCCGCTCAGCGACATCGCCAAGACCCGGCTCGACATCCTGCGGCGCACCGACGACGGCTTCGCCATCGCCGAGAAGGACCTGGAGCTGCGCGGCGGCGGCGATCCGCTGGGGCTGAAGCAGAGCGGCTTTCCGGCCTACCGGCTCGCCGATCCCGCCGCCCACCGCGACCTGATCGCGGCGGCGGCGGACGACGCGCGCCTGGTCATCGCCCGCGACCCGCAGCTCGCCTCCGAGCGCGGCCAGGCCGTCGCCCTGCTTCAGGAGCTGTTCGACTGGCGGGCCGGCTCCGGCGCCGCGGCCGGGTGAGCGGCGCTCCAGGCGGCGAAGCGGGCCTGTGAATCGGCCTCCAGGTCGGCCCAGAACAGGTTGTAGCCGGGCTCGCGCACCCGCTCGATCCAGTCGCCGGAGGGTCTGAGCAGCGACGAGCGCGGCCGGGTGACGCGCAGCACGCCGCCCTGGCACTGGGCCCCCACCTGGCGGACCATGAAGCCCGGCCGGACGCCCCACTCCAGCCCGGTGGCCGCCGCGGCGCCCAGGTTGTCACGCTCGGGCGCGTCGGCGTCGCTCGCCGCGCCCAGCAGCGGGTTGACGCACAGCGGCGCCCGCGCGCCCAGCGGCTCCAGCACGTCCTGCGCGCTCCACACCATCGCCCGGCCGAGCAGCCGGCGCGCGGCGGTGAAGTCGCCCTGCCGCACGGCTGACCAGGCGACCAGGCAGCCCGCCTCGTTGCGCTGGCGGCAGGCCGGCACCGGCGCGGCCGGCCCGTACTGGTCGGCGGTGACCACGGTGTCGATCAGGTAGGCGCCGACCAGCCGCGCGCGCAGCGCTGGATTAGGGGCGATCACCTCGTGCAGCAGCCGCGCGCCCAGCTCGCCGCCCTGCTCGACCCCCACCAGGATGAACGGGCGGCCGTGGCTCAAGTGGGCCAGGTAGTAGTCGAACGCGGCCCTGACGTCGCCGTAGGCGAACTGGCGCGCCTCCAGCGCGTCGTCCCAGAGCGTCGACTGGGTGTAGAGGCTGGCCTGGCGATAGCGCGGCGCATAGAGGTCGCCGACCGCGTCGAACGGGGCGGCGTAGTTGGGCAGCATCACCCGCGACAGCGCCACCATGGCGGCGTGGTCGTTGATCGGCGCGTTCCAGTGCCGGCCGCCGTTGTACGACGTGAAGGACGCCGGGTAAGAGGTTGGATGGATGAAGAAAACATCCACCGGCGCGGCGGGCGTCCCCGGGTCCGGGCTCAGCGCCCAGGAGGTCCGCAGCGCGTAGTCGGGGGCCGGCGGCTGGTGGTCCTTGCCGAACGGCACCTTAGGGTCGAGCAGCGCCTTGATGACGTCGTCGCGCCACAGGTAGAGCGCCGCCGCGACCAGCGCCAGCAGCGCCCCGCCGACGAGCGCCCAGAACCTCATTCCTCGACGGCGGGCAGGCATGCGCCAGCGTTAGCCGAAAGGGCGCGACGGCTGAAGCGGCGCATGGCAAGCTTCGGCGATGCGCAAACAGCTTCTCGGGCTGGCGACGCTCGCCGCGGCCGCCCTCCTCGCCCCGATCGCCACCTCGGCGCCCGCCCCGGCCCCACGCAGCGGCCCGCTGACCCCCGCGGCGGTGCTGGCGGCCTCGCCGGCCTCGGCCTGGGCCGACATCGACCCCGACGACCTGCTGGTGATCGACTTCGCCCGCGGCCGGGTGGTGATCGAGCTCGCGCCGCAGTTCGCCCCGGCGCACGTCGCCAACATCCGCAAGCTGGCCCAGGCTCACTGGTACGACGGCCTGGTGATCGAGCGGGTGCAGGACGACTACGTGACCCAGTGGGGCGATCCGGACGGCAAGAAGCCGCTGCCGCCCGGTCTCGTGCGCCCCGCGCCGGCGGAATACTCGCGGCCCGCCGACGGGGTGCTGCTGACGCCCCTGCCCTATCCGGACCCCTACGCCGACCGCGTCGGCCTGGCCGGCGCGTTCCCGGTGGGCGAGAGCGGCGGCGAGGCGTGGCTGGCCCACTGCTACGGCATGGTCGGCGTCGGCCGCGACCTGAACCCCGACACCGGGACCGGCGCCGAGCTCTACGCGGTGATCGGCCAGCCGCCGCGCGGCCTCGACCGCAACATCGCCGTGGTCGGGCGGGTGCTGTCGGGCATGGAGGTGCTGGCGGCCCTGCCGCGCGGCACGGGCGAGCTTGGCTTCTACGCCAACCCGGCCCAGCGCGTGCCGATCCTCAAGGCCCGGCTCGCCAGCGAGCTCTCGCCCGGCGACCAGCCGCACCTGCAGGTGCTGAAGCCCGGCAGCGACAGCTTCCGCGCCTGGGCGCAGATCAAGGCCAACCGCCAGGACAGCTTCTTCCTGCGCCCCGCCGGCGCCCTCGACCTGTGCAACGCCATGCCCCCGGTGAGGAACGAGATCCGCGGGAGCTGACGGCCGGACCGGAAAAATCCGGTATCAGGCCCAAACGACCCGCCAGCATGTCTGAGCGACACGCCAGCGTTCGTTCCTTGTGACATCCACAGCTGAAAAGCACCCCGCACCGATCATGAAAGCATACCTTCTCGCCGCCCTGGCCCTGGCGATGCCCGCCGCGGCGCTGGCCCAGGCCCCAACCGTCCAGTCCGTGCTGGCGGCCAACCATGCCGCCAGCGGCGACCGGCCCGCCGCCGGCTCGGCGCAGATCGTCTACACCCACGTGGCGTCCGGGCTCACCGGGCCGCTCGTCGACCGCTTCGACCTCGCGAGCGGCGCCTGGGTGGAGACCCAGGAGGCCAGCGGCGTCGCCAACGCCAGCGGCTTCGACGGCAAGACGCCCTGGCAGCGGGACGTTTCCGGGACCAACACCCCCCAGGAGGGCGGCGACCGGGTCACCAATGCGGTCAACCAGGCCTACCGGTTCGCCAATCTCTGGTGGCGGCCGGGCTACGGCGGCGCGTCGATCGCCTACGCGGGGCGTGACACCGAGGCCGGCAAGCAGCTGGACCACCTCGTCGTCACCCCGAAGGGCGGCCAGCGCTTCGACGCCTGGTTCGACGCCGACACCCACCTGCTGGTCCGCATCGCCGAGACCCGGCTCTTCTTCCACTACCAGGAGACCTACGCCGACTACCGGCCCGAGCACGGCGCGATGCTGGCCCACAAGATCACATCGGACATCGGCATCGGCGAAGGCGGCGTCGAGGTCTCGACGCTCAAGGACGCCCACTTCGGCCCCGCCGTGGCCCTCGCCACCTACGCCTGCCCCACCGCGCCGCCCACCGGCGGCTACATCGTCGGCGGCGCGGCCAGCACCACCGTCCCGTTCCGGCTGCTGAACAACCACGTCTACGTGCAGGCGACGGTGAACGGCAAAGGCCCCTACACCTTCATCCTCGATTCCGGCGGCCACACCCTGCTGTCGCCGCGGATCGTCTCGGAGGTCGGCCTGAAGCCGGTGGGCGAGGCGGTCCAGAGCGGCGCCGGCGAGGGCCACTCCACCATCGGCTTCGTCCGCTTCGACGAGATCGCCATCGGCGGCGCGCGGCTGAAGGGGATGATGGGGTTCGCGTCGCCGATCTACGACAAGTCGATCGAGGGCATCCCGGTCGACGGCATGGTCGGTTTCGAGCTGATCCGCCGGCTGGTGACCCAGATCGACTACGGCCGCCACACCGTCACCTTCACCGATCCGGCGCGGTTCCGGCCCCAGGGCCTGGGCACGCCCGTCCACTTCGTCTTCTACGACCACCTGCCCGACGTGAGGGGCTTCATCGGCGCGCTGCCGGCCACCTTCAACATCGACACCGGCTCGCGCTCCGAGATCGACGTGACCAGCCCCTTCGTCGCCGCCCACCACCTGCGCCGCCAGTTCGCCAAAGGAACGACCGCGGTGACCGGCTGGGGCGTCGGCGGCCCGACGAAAGACTACGTCGTGCGCCTGCCGTCGCTGAAGCTGGGGCCGGTCGAGGTCGACGACATCGCCGCCGGCCTGTCGGACGCCAAGGGCGGCTCGATCAGCAATCCCAACTACGGCGGCAACATCGGTACCGCGCTACTGAAGCGCTTCGTGGTCACCTTCGACTACGCCCACGAGGTCATGTACCTGAAGCGGATCACGCCCACGCCGCCGGATATCGGCACCTTCGACCGCTCCGGCCTGTGGCTCAACGCCAAGTCCGGCGGCTACGAGGTCGAGGACGTGGCGGCCGGCAGCGCCGGCGCCGCGGCGGGGATCGCGGTCGGCGACGTGATCACGGTGTTCGACGGCGCGCCGGCCCGGGACGAGCAGTTGCCCGAGGTCCGAAAGGCCCTGCGCGCCCGTCCCGCCGGGACCCGGATCACCCTCACCGTGAAGCATGACGGCAAGCTGAGAGACGCCGTGCTGACGCTCCGCGACCAGATCTAGGCGCGGTCCGTTGATCTCCATTCGACCCGCCCGGGCGCAGGACGCGCAGCCGATCGGCGCCGTCTTCGACGCCGCCGTCCGCGAGGGCTGGCCCTACCTCGGCGAACTGTCGCGCACGCCGATGTTTCCGCCGCAGGAGTGGGACGACGTCTTCCTCGAGCACCAGCCGCCCAACCAGCTGCTGGTCGCCGAGGATGCCGCCGGGCGCGTCGCGGGCTTTGTCGCGGTGCATCCGCCGCAAGGGGAGCTGTATCTGCTGTTCGTGCATCCGGACCACGCTGGCCGCGGGGTCGGCCGGGCGCTGCTCGACGCCGCGCACGCGGCGCTGCGCGATTTCGGCTGCCGCGAGGTGTTCCTCTACACCCACGAGCAGAATGCGCGAGCGATCGCGGTCTATGAAGCGGCCGGCTACCGCCGCGACGGCTCGGTGCGGGAATCGGATTTCCGCGGCGTCCAGCTGCGCGAGCCGCGGCTGGTCAAGGCGCTGTAGCGGGCTGCGCCGCCCTGCGTCCTTCGAGACGCGCGCTTCGCGCGCTCCTCAGGATGACGAAGTGGGGTGGGCCGCAACAAGCTCTCCACAACAAAGTTCGTCATGGTGAGGAGCGCTCGCCAGAGCGCGTCTCGAACCACGCACGATCCGGTCAGTGGTAGGGATCGGCCTGCGAGAGGTATCCCCGCACATAGTCCCCCACCCCGTCCTCCAGGCTGGTGAACTGGCCCTCGTAGCCGGCGGCGCGCAGCCGATCTAGGCGCGCTTCGGTGAAGTACTGGTAGCGCTCGCGGATCGCCTCGGGCATCGGGGCGTACTCGATCCGCGGCGCCTTGCCGGCGGCGGCGAAGGTGGCTTCGGCCAGGTCCTTGAACGAGCGGGCGCGGCCGCAGCCGAGGTTGTAGACGCCGGCCAGCGCCGGGCGGGCCAGCAGCCACTCGACCACGTCGGCCACGTCGCGCACGTAGACGAAATCGCGCCGCTGGCCGCCGTCGGCGATCCCCTCTCGGTATGACTTGAAGAGCTTCACGGGCCGGCCGGCGGCGACGTCGGGCCAGATCTGCGCCACGACCGACTTCATCGAGGCCTTGTGCCCCTCGTTGGGGCCGTAGACGTTGAAGAATTTCAGCCCCGCCCAGCCGGGCGGCGCGGAGCCGCGGGCGGCGGCGCGCGCGGCGTAGAGGTCGAACGCCGCCTTCGACCAGCCGTAGGCGTTGAGGGGGCGCAGCGCGGCCAGCGCCGCCAGGTCGTTGTCGTCGTCGAAGCCCAGCGCGCCGTCGCCGTAGGTGGCGGCCGAAGAGGCGTAGATCAGCCGGCGAGCGTGCTCGGCGCACCAGTCCCAGAGGTCGCGCGACAGCACGAAGTTGTTGCGGACGATCTTGTCGACGTCGGGCTCGGTGGTCGAGGACACCGCGCCCATGTGGATCACCGCCACCACCCCGGCGCCGTGGCGGCCCAGCCAGTCGAACAGCGCCTCGGGCGGCACGATGTCGCCCAGCGGATGCTTGGCGAGGTTGCGCCAGCGCGCCTCGGCCGCGTCGCCGAGCCAGTCGCAGACCACCACCTCGCGGGCCGGATCGGCGGCGAGCCGCGCGACGATGTTGGAGCCGATGAAGCCGGCGCCGCCGGTGACAAGAACCAGGCGGCGGCTCATGCCCGGCGCGCGAGCTTCTCGATGGTGGCGCTGGTGGAGTGGCCCTCGACGAAGTCGGCGAGCCGCACCTCGCCGCCCCAGCCCTCGACCAGCTCGCGCCCGACCACGCCGTCCAGCTCGTAGTCGGAGCCCTTGATCAGCACCTCCGGCCGAGCCGCCTCGATCAGCTTCAGCGGCGTCTCGTCGTCGAACGCCACCACCAGGTCCACCGAGCGCAGCCCGGCCAGCACCAGGGCGCGGGATTCCAGGTCGTTGACCGGCCGGCCGTCGCCCTTCAGCGCCTTGACCGAGCGGTCGGTGTTGAGGCCGACGATCAGCCGGTCGCACCACTCGCGGGCCTGGGCCAGGTAGGCGATGTGGCCGCGGTGCAGGATGTCGAAGCAGCCGTTGGTGAAGCCGACCTTGAGGCCGCGCTCGCGCCAGCGCGCCGCCTCGCGGCCCATCCGCTCCGGGGTGGCGATCTTGGCCTCGGCCGGGGCGACGCGGCCGATGATCTCGGCCTCGACGATCTCGTCCGGCGTGGCGGTGGCGGTGCCGGTCTTCTGCACCGCGACCCCGGCGGCCAGGTTGGCGAAGTCGATCGCCGCCTCCTTGTCGGCCCCGGCGGCCAGCGCGACGCCGAGCGCCGCCAGCGCCGTGTCGCCGGCCCCGCTGGGATCGGACACCTCCTGCGGCGCGCGGCGCAGGTGGCGCACCGGCGCGCCCCGCTCTGCCAGCGAGACGCCCTTCGGCCCGCGGGTGACGGTGATGGCGCGCGCCTCGCACAGGGTCAGCGCGTGGGCGAGCGCCGCCTCCACCTCCTCGTCGGTGGCGGTCGGCAGCTCGGTGGCGAAGGCCAGCTCGCCGGCGTTGGGCTTGATGATGTCGACCGCGCCGTAGCGGGCGAAGGACCTGGCCTTGGAGTCGACGATCAGCACCGCGCCCACCGCCTTGGCCGCGGCGTGGGCGGCGGCGATCACCGCCGGCGTGACGACGCCCTTGCCGTAGTCGGAGATCAGGATCGCCTTGGCGCCCTCGGCGGCGCTCTTCAGGGTGCGCACCAGCTGCGCCTCCACCTCGCCGGCGATCGGGCGGGCGGTCTCGTCGTCGACCCGCAGCAGCTGCTGGCCGGCGCTGGCGAAGCGGGTCTTCAGCGTCGTCTGCCGCTCGGCGTCGGTGACCAGGTAGCCCTCGATGCGCGTCTCGGCGCCGACCAGCCCCTTGGCCTCGCGCGCCGCGTCGTCGCGGCCGATCACGCCGACCAGCGCCACCTCGCCGCCGAGCGCGGCGACGTTGCGCGCCACGTTGCCGGCCCCGCCCAGCATGACGATCTCGCGCTGGCGGGTCATCACCGGGATCGGCGCCTCGGGCGAGATGCGCGCCACCTCGCCGTAGACAAAGCGGTCGACCATCAGGTCGCCCACCGCCACCACCCGCACGCCGGCGACGCGCTGGAGCAGGTCCTGCAGGCCGGCAAGGTCCATGGCGGCTCCCCAAAAGGGTCTCGCCGCCGTTTGAACGGCCGTGGGCGGAAAGTCCAGCGTGCCCGCCCCGCTAGAACGGCACGCCGCTGGCGAGCGGCCCCGCCGCCTCGGCCACCACCACCGCCACCGCCGGCGGGATCAGCGGGGCCGGCCAGACGCCGGGGCACAGCACCGCCGCGACGCCCGAGCCCGGGCCGATCGAGTGGTCGTCCATCACCTGGCCGCAGTTGAGCTTCTCCAGCTCGGCGATCAGGTGGGCGCAGCGCTGCGCCTCCAGCGCCACGGAGTCGCCGACGATGTTGTCCTGCCAGTCGATGAACCGCAGGTCGCCGACCGGCTGGTAGCTGGGGATGAAGAGGCTGAGCAGGTACTGCGCGATCGGCAACTGCTTGAAGAACGGCAGCAGCGTGTCGGTCGGCGGCAGCCACGGCACGATGTCGTCCTGGTACTCGTAGCGCACCGCGTGCTTGACCTTGTCGGCAAAGTCGGCGGCGAAGGCCGGGTCGCCGGCGCGCGCCGCCTCGAAGGTGCAGACGTAGGGCGTCCGGCCCTGGCCGGCGGCCAGCTTGAGGGCGGCGATGTTGGCCATCGCCCCGCCCTTGCTGTGCCCGACCACCCACAGCGGCTTCGACGTGGGCATGTCCTTCAGCTGCTCCAGCACCCACGACCACAGCTCGTCGACCGCGTGGCTGAAGCCGGCGTGGATCGAGCCCTGCACGTAGGGCGAGTTGACCAGCGGCACGCACATGTCGTCCAGCCAGTCGAGCACCATCCGCTCGTGGTCGAGGCTGGTGAAGGGCTCGGTGCCGCGGTAGGCGACGATCACCTCGCCGGCCGTCTCACCGACCATGACGGCGTTGATCTTGTCGTCGCCGACGGCGGCGCACTGCGGCACGCCCAGCCAGCCGACCAGGCTGGACGGCGGCGGCGCCGGCTGCGGCGGCGAGACCGGCGCGGGGCCGGAGACGCTGATCTGGTAGGTCTGTTGGGCGGCGCAGAGCAGCCGCCCGGTCAGGGTAAGCGTCATCGGTTAAGCCCCCGCGTCGCAATGAGCGGTGAAGCTCCACCGCGGCCGGGCGGTTGTCAACGTAGCGAGACCCGCGCCGGTTGAGGGGCCGTCAGTGGGCGGCGCGTTTCTTGGCCAGCGCGTCGTACTCCATCAACTCGCGCACCAGCGGCTCGAAGTCCTTCAGCCGGATCATGTTGGGGCCGTCGGAGGGCGCCCGGTCGGGATCCTCGTGGGTCTCCATGAAGACGGCGGCGACGCCGACGGCCACGGCGGCCCTGGCCAGCACCGGCACGAAGCGGCGATCGCCGCCGGTGGTCTCGCCCGCCCCGCCCGGCTGCTGCACCGAGTGGGTGGCGTCGAACACCACCGGGCAGCCGATCTCGGCCATGATGGCGAGCGCCCGCATGTCGGAGACCAGGGTGTTGTAGCCGAAGGAGACGCCGCGCTCGCAGGCCATCACCCGGCTGTTGCCGGTGGAGAGCGCCTTGGCGATCACGTTCTTCATGTCCCAGGGGGCGAGGAACTGGCCCTTCTTGATGTTGACCGCCCGGCCGGTGCGCGCCGCGGCGACGATCAGGTCGGTCTGGCGTGAGAGGAAGGCCGGGATCTGCAGCACGTCAATCACCTCGGCGGCCGGCGCGCAGTGGTCGATCTCGTGCACGTCGGTCAGCACCGGCAGGCCGGTCGCCTCGCGCACCTCGGCGAAGATCGGCAGCGCCTGGCCGAGCCCGACGCCGCGGCCGCTGGCCACCGAGGTGCGGTTGGCCTTGTCGAACGAGGTCTTGTAGATCAGCCCGATCCCCAGCCGCTCGGCCGCCTCCTTCAGCGCGTGCGCCATCTCCAGCGCGTGGCCGCGGCTCTCCAGCGCGCAGGGCCCGGCGATGATCGAGAGCGGCTGGCCGTTGCCGATCCGCACGGCGCGGCCGCCGGCGACGCCTACCTCCACGACGGCGTCTGGGGCCACGGGATTTGGCTCTGCCGGCAAGGCGTCTCCGATGCGATCCGCGGGCGGGGTTGGCGCGTAGAGATGGCGCGGCCCGCCGGGCGGCGCAAGCGCTCGCGAAGCCGCGATTCGCCTTGTCGCCGGGCGGTGTTATTCTAGCCGGAACAAAAAAGTTGGGTGGAGGCGACGTTGGACGGGGGCAAAACCGCTGTCGTCGGTCCGGACGACCCTGAGCTGCGCAAGGCGCCGGCGGCATTCCGCACGGTCCTGAAGGTCTGCTCCGAGAACTGGCAATACGGCCGGCTGACCTTCGTGCTGCCCTCGGGCCGCGAGGTGCTGATCGAGGGCAAGGAAGCCGGCCCGGAGGCGCGGCTGATGGTGCGCGACTACCGCTTCCTCACCCGGGTGCTCTCCGGCGGCGACATCGGCTTCGGCGAGGGCTTCATGGCCGGTGAGTGGGACACGCCCGACCTCTCGGCGCTACTGGAGGCCTTCACCGCCAACCTCGACCGCATCCGCCGGCTGCTGGAGGGCGGCGTCTTCTTCCGCCTCTACAACGTCGTCACCCACGCGATGCACCGCAACAGCCGGGCCGGCTCGAAGCGCAACATCCTCGCCCACTACGACCTCGGCAACGCCTTCTATTCGCGCTGGCTGGACCCGACGATGACCTACTCGTCGGCCCGCTACGAGCGCCCGGGCCAGCCGCTGAGCGAGGCCCAGCGCAACAAGTACGCCAGCCTCGCGCGCCAGATCGGCCTCGGCCCCGACAACCACGTGCTGGAGATCGGCTGCGGCTGGGGCGGCTTCGCCGAGTTCGCCGCCGGCGAGGTGGGCGCGAAGGTGACCGGCATCACCATCTCGCCGGCCCAGTACGAGTTCGCTCGCAAGCGGCTGTTCGACCAGGGGCTGGCGGAGAAGGCCGACATCCGCCTCGTCGACTACCGCGACGTCGAGGGCCGGTTCGACCGCGTCGCCTCGATCGAGATGTTCGAGGCGGTGGGCGAGGAATACTGGCCTACCTACTTCAACAAGATCCGCGACGTGCTCTCGCCCGGCGGCCGCGCCGGCCTGCAGATCATCACCATCCGCGACGAGCTCTTCACCCAGTACCGCCGCCGCGCCGACTTCATCCAGAAGTACGTGTTTCCGGGCGGCATGCTGCCCTCCGAGACGCGGCTGAAGGAGGAGACCGACAAGGCCGGTCTCGAATGGCGCGACATCGTCCATTTCGGCCAGAACTACGCGGACACCCTGGCCGAGTGGGCCGGGCGCTTCGAGGCGGCGTGGGAGGAGATCAAAGGGCTCGGCTTCGACGAGCGCTTCCGGCGGCTGTGGCGCTTCTACCTCGGCTACTGCGAGGCGGGATTCCGCACCGAGCGGACCAATGTGGTGCAGCTCAGCTTGACGCGCAGCTAGCTGCGGAGCGAAGGCCGGAGGATCATGGACGGCCTGCACTTCATCTATTTCGCCGACCCGATGTGCTCGTGGTGCTATGGCTTCGCGCCGGCGGTGCGGACGCTGCGCGCCCGCTACGGCGACGTGCTGCCGATCCGGCCGATCATGGGCGGGCTTCGGCCGGGCACGAGCGAGCCGATGCCGCAGGAGGCGCGGCGCGGCCTCGTGCACCACTGGGAGGAGATCGGCCGCCTCTCCGGCCAGCCGTTCGACCCCGGCCTCGCTGAGCGCGAGGGCTTCGTCTACGACACCGACCCGGCGGCCCGCGCGGTGGTGCTGGCCCGGCGCACCTCCGACGAGGCGGCGCTCGACTACCTGGAGGCCGCTCACCAGGCCTTCTACGCCGAGAGCCGCGACGTGACGCAGGCGGACGTGCTGGCCGACGTCGCCGCCGCCCAGGGCTTCGACCGCGGCGCCTTCCTGACCGCGCTGGCCGACCCGGGGCTGAAGGAGGAGACCTGGCGCGACTACGCCATCGCCCAGCGCGCCGGCGCCACCGGCTTCCCCACCCTGATCGTCGGCCCCAACGCCGACGGCAGCTACGCCCTCGTCACCCGCGGCTACAACGACATCGCCCACCTCGTCGCCGGCATCGACGGCTGGCTGGCGGGCGTGCGCCCGGCGGCGCAGTAGCGGGCGCAGGTATCCTTCTCCCCTTGCGGGAGAAGGAATGCGGAAAACTCGAATACCGATCCGGATCCACCGTATCGAGGGGAAGGGCGCACGGAGCCCCGCTACTCGGTCCGCCAGCTTCTCAACTCGCCGACGTAATCCTGCAGCAGCAACTCCACCGCGCGGCCGGCTTCGCGGGCCTCGTCGGCAAGGTCGTGCGCCTGCTCGACGGCGCGCGAACGTGACATCCCGCGGGCCAATACTTCGCCGTCGCGGAATACTGTCCACTCACCTTCCTTAAGCGTCACCGCAAACTGGATCATGCGCTCGACCTTCGCTGACGGGCAGAACAGCCCGCGCAGACAACTGGTTCCGGGTCAGTCGAGTAGGCGCGCCCTCCGTGCGCGGAGCAACGTCTTCAGCCCGCCAACAGTGGAAAACCTGTCACAAGATGTGAACAACCGCAGCGCGGCGCGGCGATCCTCCGCTCGCCGGCCGCGATATCTGAGCGGGACGGGCGGCGGTCAGGCGGCGGCGAAGCTGGAGAAGCGGTCGAGGCGGAAGGCCGGATCGGCCTCGAAACCCGGCTCGAGCGCCAGCCGCGCCAGCATCCCGCCGATGGCGCTGGCGAACTTGGCCCCGTGGCCCGAGCACGGCGAGGCGACGATGATCCGCCGGTCCTGCGGCAGCCGGTCGATGATGAACTCTTCGCCCAGGTCGAGGCGCACGTCGGCCGGGCGGGTGTTGGTGTAGAGGCAGACGTCGCGCTCTACGATCGGTCCCGCGGCGCCCGGGATCAGTTCGGCCAGCGTCCGCGCCACCGGGGCCAGCTCCAGATCGCTCGCCGGCGGGTCCCAGGCGTCCGGCGAGACGACCGGGCCGTGGTCGTGCCCCGCCGCCTTCACCCCGCGCCCCTCGAAGTCCGGGAAGCCGTAGACGACCCCGTGCGGCCCCTCGATCAGGAAGATCGGGAAGTCGCCGTAAGCCACCCGCCCGGGCGCCGCCGGCGCGAACCAGCCGACGGTCTGGCGGGTGATGGTGATGTGGCTGGCCAGCGCCGGGACGAGACCGGCGATCCACGGGCCGGCGGCGACGATCGCCTGCCCGGCCAGGTAGGTCTCGCCGCCCGCCTCGATGCGCAGGCCGGCGGGCGTCGGCGTCAACCGCGCGGCGGCCGGCACGATGCGCTCCCCGCTCAGCTCGCGGCAGGCGCGGACGGCAGCCTCGGCCAGCAGGATGCCGCCGCTGTCCTGCAGCACCACGTCCCAGTCGTCCGGCAGGCTAAAAGCCGGGAAGAGCGCGTTGGCCTCGGCCCCGCTCGCCCGCCCGGCCAGCGGCGCGACCTGCGCCGCGGCGGCGCGCGAGCCCTGCACCAGCGCGCTCCCGGGCGGTCCCGCCTCCAGCACCTGGCACGGCATCAGGATGGTCCGCCCGCTCGCCGCCTCCAGCGCCCGCCAGCCCTCGAACGCCTGGTCGCCGAGCGCCGTGTAAGCCTGACTCTCGAAGTTGAAGCGGCGGTAGATCCGGCAGGAGCCGTGCGACGAGCCCCTCGCCTCGCCGAGCTGCAGCGGATCGAAACCGAGCGCGTCGGCGCCGGCCCGCGTCAGCGCGTGCAGCGCCGCCGAGCCCATCAGCCCCAGGCCGATGACCGCGACGGCGCAGCTGCGCACCCGCCCGCCCTATTCCGCCGCGGGCTGCAGCTTGTCCTGGGTGCGCAGCTCGAAGTCCGAAGCGTCGTGGCGCTCATGCAGCTGGTTGGCCGGATCGCCCCAGGCGCAGTTGACCTTGCGCCCGCGCTTCACCGCCGGGCGGGCGGCGATCTGGTCGGTCCAGCGCAGCACGTGCTTGTAGTCCTGCACCGAGAGGAACTCGCCGGCCCCGTAGACCGCGCCTTTCACCGCCGCGCCGTACCAGGGCCAGACCGCCATGTCGGCGATCGAGTATTCGTCGCCGGCCAGGTACTCAGCCTCCGCCAGGCGCCGGTCGAGCACGTCGAGCTGGCGCTTCACCTCCATGGCGAAGCGGTCGATGGCGTATTCGATCTTGATCGGCGCATAGGCGTAGAAGTGGCCGAAGCCGCCGCCGAGGTAGGGCGCGCTGCCCATCTGCCAGAACAGCCAGTTGAGCGCCTCAGCACGCGCCGCCGGGTCCTTCGGCAGGAAAGCCCCGAACTTCTCCGCCAGGTGCAGCAGGATCGAGCCGGATTCGAACAGCCGCACCGGCGCCGGTCCCGAGCGGTCCATCAGCGCCGGGATCTTGGAGTTGGGGTTCACCGCCACGAAGCCGCTGCCGAACTGGTCGCCGGTGGCGATCTGGATCAGCCAGGCGTCGTACTCGGCGCCGGCGTGGCCGGCGGCCAGCAGCTCCTCGAACATCACCGTGACTTTGATGCCGTTCGGAGTAGCCAGCGAGTAGAGCTGGAACGGATGCTTGCCGACCGGCAGCTCCTTGTCGTGGGTCGCCCCGGCGACCGGCCGGTTGATGGCGGCGAAACGCCCGCCGTTCTCCTTGTTCCAGGTCCAGACCTTGGGCGGGACGTACTCGGTCGCCTCGGCGGCGTCAGTCATCGGGGTCTGCTCCTAGGTTGCGTCCGGCCCAGCGCCCGATGTGGCGATCAAGCTGCGGTTTGGCAATTCGCTTCGTCGTGTCATTCGCCGATCAGGTGCAGCGCCAGCTCGCGGGTGTGCGGACGGCGGCGATGCTCGAAGAGATACAGGCCCTGCCAGGTCCCCAGCGCCAGGCGCCCGCCGATCAGCGGGATCGAGAGCTGCACCGAGGTGAGCGCGGCGCGGATGTGCGAGGGCATGTCGTCCGGCCCCTCGTCGTTGTGGGTGTAGCGGGCGGGATCTTCCGGGACCAGGCGCTCGAAGAAGGCCTCCAGGTCGGCGCGCACCTGCGGCGCGGCGTTCTCCTGGATCAGCAGCGACGCGGAGGTGTGGCGGCAGAAGACGGTGAGCAGGCCCTCGCGGATGTCGGCCTTGCCGACCCAGGTCTCGACCTCGCGGGTGACCTCGACGAGCCCCTGCCCGCGGGTCTGGAAGCGGAGCGTTCCCGTCTGTTGTCGCATGCCCTACCCTAACACCCGATCTTCCCTCTTGCGCGCGTCGCCCGGCCCCGCGATTTAGCAGCCATGATTGCGGGCTCGGTGCTGGACCTCATCGGCGACACGCCGCTCATCCGCCTGAACAGGGCGAGCAAGGCGACGGGATGCGAGATCCTCGGCAAGGCCGAGTTCCTCAACCCCGGCCAGTCGGTGAAGGACCGGGCGGCGCTGTGGATCATCCGCGACGCGGAGAAGCGCGGCGCGCTCAAGCCCGGCGGCCGGATCGTCGAGGGCACGGCCGGCAACACCGGCATTGGCCTCGCCATGGTCGCCCGCGCGCTCGGCTACCGCGCCACCATCGTCATCCCGCGCACCCAGAGCGAGGAAAAGAAGGACGCCATCCGGCTGATGGGCGCGGAGCTCGTCGAGGTGGACGCCGTCCCCTACGCCAACCCGATGAACTACGTGAAGTTTTCGGGGCGGCTGGCCGAGGAGCTGGCGGCCAAGGAGCCGGCCGGCGCCGTCTGGGCCAACCAGTTCGACAACGTCGCCAACCGCCGGGCCCACATCGACGCCACCGGCCCGGAGATCTGGGCCCAAACCGGCGGCAGGCCTGGCGGCAGGATCGACGGCTTCATCTGCGCGGTCGGCACCGGCGGCACGCTGGCCGGCTGCGCCGCGGCGCTGCGCGAGAAGCAGCCCGACATCGCCATCGGCCTCGCCGATCCCGGCGGCGCGGCGCTCTACGACTACTACGCCCACGGCGAGCTGAAGGCCGAGGGGACCTCGATCAGCGAGGGCATCGGCCAGGCCCGCATCACCGCCAACCTCGAGGGCCTCGTCGTCGACTACCCCTACCGCGTCACCGACGAGGAGATGATGCACGCGATCATCGAGATGGCCGACGAAGGGCTGGTGATGGGCGGCTCGACCGGGATCAACGTCGCCGGCGCGGTGCGCATGGCCCGCGAGCTTGGCCCGGGCAAGACCATCGTCACCATCCTCGCCGACTACGGTTCGCGCTATCAGAGCAAGCTCTTCAACCCCGCCTTCCTGAAGGAAAAGGGCCTGCCCGTGCCGCCCTGGCTGCAAGCATGACCATCGAAAGCACATCTGGGCCGCTGGTCACCACCGCCTGGCTGGCCGACCACCTGGGCGAGGCCGGCCTCGTGGTGCTGGACGGCAGCTGGCACATGCCCGCCGAAGGCCGCGACGCCAAGGCGGAGTATGCCGCCGGGCATATCCCCGGGGCGGTCTTCTTCGACATCGACGCGATCGCCGACCACGCGACCGACCTGCCGCACATGCTGCCCGAGCCACACGACTTCGCCACCGCGGTGCGCCGCCTCGGCGTCGAGCCGGGCTCGACGGTGGTGGTCTACGACACCGTCGGCGTCTTCTCCGCGCCGCGGGTCTGGTGGGAGTTCCGGGCCATGGGGCACGCGGCGGTGTTCGTGCTCGACGGCGGGCTGAAGACCTGGCTGGCCGAGGGCCGGCCGGTGGAGGCCGGCTGGCGCGAGCCCGTCCACGGCGAGTTCAAGGCGCACGCGGCGCCGGCGCTGGTGGCCAACGTCGAGCGGGTGCGCGCGGCGCTGGCCGGCGCGGCGCAGGTGGTCGACGCGCGCTCGGCGACCCGCTTCCGCGGCGACGCGCCGGAGCCGCGCGCGGGCCTGCGCGCCGGGCACATGCCGGGGGCGCTGAACCTGCCCTGGTCCGGGGTCATGCAGGGCGACGGCCGGCTGGCGCCCCCGGCGCAGCTGCGCGCGGCGTTCGAGGCGGCCGGCGTCGACCTGGCGGCGCCCATCGTCACCACCTGCGGCTCGGGCATCTCCGCCTCGATCCTGGCGCTGGGACTGGCGGTGCTCGGCCGAGAGGACGTGGCCGTCTACGACGGCTCCTGGAGCGAGTGGGGGGCGCGCACCGACACGCCGGTGGCGACCGGGCCGTGACCACTCAGCTCGCCGAGGTGGTGATCCGGCCAGGCCGCGCGCCCGACCTGCCGGCCCTCGCGGCGATCGAGGATTCGGGCGCCGAGACCTTCACCCGCTACGGCCGGCCGCTGGCCGACGGCTCGCCCCCGGCCCCGCCCGACCAGTGGGCCGCGGCGCTGGACGCCGGCCTCTTGTGGATCGCCGAGCACCCCGACGACGGCCCGATCGGCTTCCTCGCCGGCGAGTTGGCCGACGGCGGCCTCTACGTCGAGGAGGTCGACGTGCTGATCGCCCACCAGCAGCGCGGCCACGGCCGGCGGCTGATGCAGGCGGCGATCGACTGGGCGCGCGGGCGCGGCCTGCCGGCCGTCACCCTCACCACCTTCCGCGGCATTCCCTGGAACGCGCCCTTCTACGCCTCGATGGGCTTCGAGATCCTGGACGCGGCGCAAATGCCGCCGATGCTGGCCGCGACCCTGGCCAACGAGGCGGCGCTGGGGTTCGAGGACCGCTGCGGCATGCGCCTCGCGCTATGAGCCGGCCGCCGCCCAGGCAGGCCAGCGAGGCGACGCGGCTGATCCGCGCCGGCAAGGCCCCGCCTGACCTGCTGCGCACCGTCGGCCCGCCGATCCAGAAGGGCTCGACCGTGCTGGTGCCGAACGCCGCGGCCCTCTACGACGAGCGCCGGCCCACCTACGGCCGCGGCGGCCTCGCCGTGCAGGAGGCGCTGGTCGCCGCGCTGTGCGAGCTGGAAGGCGCGCGGGCGGTGAAGCTGTTCCCGTCCGGGCTGGCCGCCGTCGGCGCGGCGATCACCGCGGTCGTCAAAGCCGGCGACGAGGTGCTGGTCACCGACGCGGTCTACAAGCCGGTGCGCCGCTTCTGCGACCGGGTGCTGGGCCGCTTCGGCGTCACGCTGCGCTATTTCACCCCCGACGCCGCGCCCGAGGCGGTGATGGCGCTGGCGACGCCGGCCACGCGGCTGATCGTGCTGGAGAGCCCCGGCTCGCTCAGCTTCGAGATGCAGGATGTCCCCGCCATCGCCCGGCTGGCGCGCGAGCGGGGCGTGCTGACGCTGATGGACAACACCTGGGCGGCGGGTCTGCTGTTCAAGCCGCTGGCCCACGGCGTCGACCTCAGCGTGCAGGCGCTGACCAAGTACGTCGGCGGCCACTCGGACGTGTTCATGGGCTCGGTCGCGGTCGCCGCGCCGGCGCTGGAGCGGGCGCTGCAGCACGCCGTGACCGACTTCGGCTGGTCGGTCTCGCCCGAAGACGCCTACCAGATGCTGCGCGGCCTGCGCACGCTGCCGACCCGGATGGCGCGGCACGGCGCCTCGGCGCTGCAGGCGGCCGCCTGGCTGGCCGAACAGCCGCAGGTGGCGCGGGTGCTGCACCCGCCGCTGCCGGGCGCGCCGGGGCACGCGCTCTGGGCGCGCGACTACGCCGGCGGCGCGGGCGTGTTCGGCGTGGTGCTGCGGCCGGGCTCGCGGCGCGCCGTCGAGGCCTTCCTCGACGGCCTCAGCCTCTTCGGCCTCGGCTTCTCCTGGGGCGGCTTCGAGAGCCTGGCCCTCAACTGCGACCCGCAGTTCGACGTGCGCCAGATCAAGCCCGCGTTCGAAGGCCCGGTCGTGCGCCTCAACATCGGCCTGGAAGACCCGGACGACCTGATCGCCGACCTGCGCGGCGGCCTCGCCGCCTACGCCGGCGCCGATTGATCCCGCCCGCGGCGGCCCGTAGGTTGGCCGCCAGTCATCGGGGGAAGCACACATGCCGCTGAAAATCGTCGGGTCCGGGCTTGGCCGCACGGGCACCAAGTCCATGCAGACCGCGCTGGGCATGCTGGGCTTCGGCCCCTGCCACCACATGGTCGAGGTGTTCGCCCATCCGGAGAGCATGGCGCTCTGGATCGAGGCCTCCGAGGGCAAGCCGGTCTGGGACCAGATCTTCGCGGACTACAGCTCGATGGTCGACTATCCGGGCGCCGCCTACTGGCGCCAGCTCGCCGACCACTATCCGGACGCCAAGGTGCTGCACACGGTGCGCGACCCCGACCAGTGGTTCGACTCCACCCAGGCCACCATCTTCTCGCCGATGAACCGCAGCGCCACCGTGGCCAGCAACGACGACCTGCGCTCGCGCTTCTTCGCCAGCTGGATGGGTCCGTTGCAGCCGCACCTGGCCGACCGCGCCTACATGACCGACCACTTCCGCCGCCACACCGAGGCGGTGAAGGCGGCGATCCCGCCCGAGCGCCTGCTGGTCTACGAGGTCGGCGAGGGTTGGGACCGGCTTTGCCCGTTCCTCGGCGTGCCCGTCCCGGCCGAACCCTACCCCTCGGAAAACAGCCGCGCCGACTTCATCGCCCGCGTCCAGCGCGCCCAGGGCGACGCCGCCCGCGTGGCCCAGGAGATGAAGGCCGGCGGCGGGGCCTGACCCGCTCCTAGCAGAACGGCCCTGCGTCCTTCGAGACGACCGCTGACGCGGTCTCCTCAGGATGACGAAGGCGGGTGGCTGCAAAAGCGCTCGTCGAAACGTCATGGTGAGGAGCGCCGCAGGCGCTTCTCGAACCACGCACGATCTCGCAACGCCTACCGCCCCTTCGCCCTGTTCGCCGCCACCGCCGCGAGCACCAGCGCCTTGAACGCCGCCTCGTCGACCGCGTCGTGCTCGTGGAAGTCGATGGCGCGGCGCACATTGCCCTCCAGGCTGGAGTTGAACATCCCCGTCGGGTCCGCCAGCGCCGCGCCCTTGGCGAAGGTCAGCTTCACCACCGCCTTGTAGGTCTCGCCGGTGCAGATCATCCCGTCCCGATACCAGGTCGGCACCCCGCGCCACTTCCACTCCTCGACCACGTCCGGGACGGCGGCCTTGATCAGCCCGCGCAGCTGCGCCAGCCGCTCTCCGCGCCAGTCGCCCAGCTCGGCGATCCGGCCGTCGATCAGCTGCGACGGGGTCTTGGCGGCGCTGTCGGTCATGTCGGCGGCTCCCTGGGCCGTTTGAGTGGCGCGCCCGGCAGGGCTCGAACCTGCAACCGTCCGCTTAGAAGGCGGATGCTCTATCCGGTTGAGCTACGGGCGCCGTTTTGCCGCCTATCGTAAGCGCGCGGCGGCGCGCCTCAATGGGTCCACGGTTCCCTGCGCGTGAAGGCGAAGTTGTCGGCGTAGGCCTTGACCACGGTCTTGCGATGCTTTTCGGGCAGCACCTCGAAGGCGATGCCGTGGCGCCGGGCGTAGGCCACCGCCTCCTCGCGCGTCTCGAACAGCATCCGCACCTGGCCGTTCATGTCGGTGGACTGGGTCCAGCCCATCAGCGGATCGGAGACCCGCGCCGCCGCCGGCGCGAACTCCAGCACCCACTCGCGGGTGTTGGCGCGGCCCGACTGCATGGCGTTCTTCGCCGGAAGATAGATGCGCGCCAGCATGGCTCCCTCACCCTTCGATCCGATGGTCGGGGCGGCGTGATTCGAACACGCGACCCTCTGCTCCCAAAGCAGATGCGCTACCAGACTGCGCTACGCCCCGTCATCGGCGACGGTGATCTAAGGGTCTTCGGCAGTGGCGGCAACTGGCGGCGGCTGGCGCGAGCGGCCGTAGTGGCGCTACGACGCGACCGCATCAGCTTGAGCACGCCGATGGCGCGGGTCAGACTGCCTCTTGCGGTGCGGGCGCTGTCTTCTTCCAAGGCCGGCGATCCGCAGGGCAAACAAGGGGGCTTGGCGGGCGTGGATTTGCGTCTTGGTGGAGAGTTGGCCGGCCGAGATGTCCTTCTCCCCTTGCGGGAGAAGGTGGCCCGCGGAGCGGGTCGGATGCGGGGTCGCGCCGAAGTCCGTCATTTGCCGGCTGAAGGCTAACCCCCGGTGTCCGTCGACCCCTCATCCGGCGCTTCGCGCCACCTTCTCCCGCGAGGGAGAAGGATCATGCCCCTACTCCGCACGCCGCCGCATCAGCTTGAACACCCCCGTCGCCCGCGCCAGGGTGCGGCCGGCGACGTGGGCGCGGCCTTCGACGAAGGCGAGGTCGCGGGTGGCGCGGCTCAGCGAGGCCTCGCCGATCACCCAGTCGCCGGCGCGGCCCATGTCGAGGTAGTCGATCGAGAGGTGCACGGTGACGCCGAGCGCGCCCGCGCCGCGGCCGGCCGCGCCCGCCAG
Organism: Caulobacteraceae bacterium; assembly: GCA_036490095.1. Lineage (GTDB taxonomy): Bacteria > Pseudomonadota > Alphaproteobacteria > Caulobacterales > Caulobacteraceae > Acaudatibacter. The sequence goes on along the minus strand of DASXEN010000120.1, from coordinate 2,409 downwards.
CACCCCGTCGAGGAAGGCCGCCAGCATGCCGCCGTGCACCAGGCCGACGCCGTTGCAGTGCCGCGCGCGGGCATAGAAGGCCTGGCGGCCCTCGGCGTCGTGGAAGTAGGGGCCGTTGCGGTTGCTGAAGGCGCCGCGCCCGCCCGAGCGCACGAAGCCGGCGGGCGGCGGCGGGCCGGGCTCGTCCTCGGCAAGGTCGTCAGCCATGCCGGCGGCCGTGCACGATGCGCACCTCGTAGAGCTTGGGCCACAGCTTGCCGGTGACGAACAGCCGGTCCGTGGCCGCGTCGTAGGCGATGCCGTTGGCGACCGCGTCGGGATCGTCGCCGCCGGCCGGGCCGAGCGCGCCCAGGTCGATCCAGCCGACCACATGGCCGCTGGCCGGGTCGATGCGGGCGATGCGGCTGGTCATCCAGATGTTGGCGAGGATCTCGCCCTTCACCCATTCCAGCTCGTTGATGTTGTCGACCGGCTGCCCGTCGGCGGTGACCTTGAGGGTGCGGACCGGCTTCAGCGTCCCGGGATCGAGGAAGCGCAGCACCGGCGTGCCGTCGCTCATGATCAGCTGGTGGCCGTCCTCGGTCAGCGCCCAGCCGTCGCCCGCGTAGTGGAACTCGCCGAGCGGCTTGAAGCTGGCGAGGTCGTAGATGAAGCCGGTCCCGACCTTCCAGGTGAGCTGGATCAGCCGGCCCTTCCAGGCGACGAAGCCCTCGCCGAAATAGGCCGGGTCGAGGTCGCGGCGCTGCAGCACCTTGCCGGTGGCGAGGTCGACCTTGCGGATGTTGGAGCGCTGGTAGCGGCCGCTGCTCTCGTAGAGCGCCCCGCCCTGCCAGAAGAGGCCCTCGGTGAAGGCGTCGGGATCGTGCGGATAGGCGCGCACCACCTCGACGTGGTCGACGGGGATCGCCGCGGCGGCCGCCGGACCCAGAACCCAGGCCAGCAGCGCCACCGCCGCCACAAGCAGATCCGCCGTCCGGGGCGGCCATCGCAGGATCATCGAAAGCCGCGCCTCGAGCGAACCGACCAAGGCCCGGGCTATACCCGATCGACCTCGATCTCGGCCACCACCAAGCCCTTCGGACCCTCGGCGAAGCGCACCATCACGTCGGCGCCCGGCTGCAGGTCCTCCAGGCCGCTGCGGCGCAGCGTCTCGATGTGGACGAAGATGTCGCCGGGCTCGCCGTCGCGGATCACGAAGCCGTAGCCCTTGGTGCGGTTGAACCACTTGACCTTGGCCCGCTCCAGCGGCCCGCGCGGCCCGGCCGGCCGGCGCTGGGTGCGCACCGTCTCGAAGCGGCTGCCGCCGCCGGCGGCGTCGCGGCGGCGCGGCGGGCCGTCGTGGTCGCGGCGGAAGCCGTGGCTGGGCCCCTCCCCGTCGAACTGGCGGCGCGGCCGCTCGGGCGCCGGCGCGGCGTTGGTCTCGTCGAGGTCGACGATGTCGCTCACCTGCCAGCCCTTCGGCCGCTTGACGACGTCGCAGACGATCGTCGAGCCCTCCAGCGCGCTCTCGCGGCCCATGTTGCGCAGCGAGGTGACGTGCAGCAGCACGTCCCTCGAGCCCGTCTGGCTGGGATCGTCGGGCACGACGAACCCGTAACCCTTGCCGGCGTCAAACCACTTCACACGACCGCTGATCCGAACGGGATCGTCGTATGGTTGCGCCTCCGCAAAAACCTGATCTGACATTCGCCCCTCAGAAGCACCCGGCCCAGGACGTTTTTCCTGGGTGAGGCCCGCATTATAACATTGTTCTCGCGAGGGGAGAGCCGTCAATATTCTGCCGCAAACATGAACGCCCGGCGCGGTCATTGGCCGCAGCCTGGCCTCTTGGGCGACAGTTCCGCGTGGGCCTCCCCTATCGATCTCGATAGGCAGCAAACCCGGCCCCGACATACTCCGGCCGCCGCGATCTGGTCTCGCGGACGCCAGGGTTCGGTAAGCAGAGCTGCCCACCGGCAACTCTCGCGCGGCGCGAATACTCAAGGGTGGCTGAAACGGCGGCGGCTGAAACGGCGCCGCGCGGCCGCGGCGGATGGTAGGCCCTAGGGGAGTCGAACCCCTCTTCCCAGATTGAAAATCTGATGTCCTAACCGATAGACGAAGGGCCCGCGGAGGAGCGGCGGATATATCCGCCGGCGCCGGGCGGCGCAAGCGGCCGGGCCGGCCTTTGCGCCCCCTTCGCCCGGCGGCTTGCCCGGTCACGGCGGCTCGCCGGTCCACTCCCAGTGCCAGGGCTCGAAGGGGTAGTTGACGAAGCCGAAGCGGGCGGCGTTGGCCACCAGCCACAGGTAGGCGGGCTGGCGCGACAGGAACAGCCGGTTGGGGTCGGCCGCGGAGTCGGGCGAATAGCCGGGCGCGGCGCCCAGGTAGAGGTCCATGGCCAGGCCCGTGCGGTGGGCCGAGCAGGTG
>DASXEN010000092.1:0-27465 GCA_036490095.1 Caulobacteraceae bacterium | reverse complement strand
GCCGAAGAACGGGCCCAGATCGCGCCCGGACGCCTCGGCGAAGCACTGGATGAAAGCCTCCACCGTGGTGGCCTGGCCGTCCCAGCGCCCGAAGTAGAGATCCATGCCCGCCCGGAAGGCCTCCGCGCCGATCATGGTCTTCAGCATACGGATGACCTCCGCGCCCTTCTCGTAGATGGTCGCGGTGTAGAAGTTGTCGATCTTGATGTAGCTCGACGGCCGCACCGGATGCGCCAGCGGCCCGGCGTCCTCGGAGAACTGCCGCGCCCTCAGTTGCTTGACCTCCTTGATCCGCTGCACCGCGTGGCCGCGCATGTCGGCCGAGAAGCTCTGGTCACGGAAGACCGTCAGCCCCTCCTTCAGGCACAGCTGGAACCAGTCGCGGCAGGTGATCCGGTCGCCGGTCCAGTTGTGGAAATACTCGTGCGCCACCACTCCCTCGATGCGCTCGAAGTCGACGTCGGTGGCGGTGGCCGGGTCGGCCAGCAGCAGCGAGGAGTTGAAGATGTTGAGGCCCTTGTTCTCCATCGCCCCGAAGTTGAAGTCGCGCACGGCGACGATCATGAACAGGTCGAGGTCGTACTCGCGCCCGAACGTCTCCTCGTCCCACTTCATCGCCCGCTTGAGGCTGTCCATGGCGTAGGCGGCGCGCGGGGCCATGCCGGTGTCGACATAGATGCGCAACGCCACCTTGCGCCCGCTCATGGTGGTGAACGCGTCCTCCAGCACGTCGAGCTCGCCGGCGACCAGGGCGAAGAGGTAACAGGGCTTGGGGAAGGGATCGTTCCAGACCGCGTAGCGGCGCCCGCCGGCGATCTCGCCCTGCTCCATCAGGTTGCCGTTGGAAAGCAGGTGCGGATAGCGGGCGTCGGCCTCGATGCGCACGGTGAAGCGGGCCAGCACGTCGGGCCGGTCCGGGAAGTAGGTGATCTTGCGGAAGCCCTCCGCCTCGCACTGGGTGCAGAAGCGCCCGGCCGAGGTGTAGAGCCCCTCCAGCGCCCGGTTGCCGTCCGGGTCGATCTCGACCTCGGTCTCCAGCGTGAAGGCGGCCGGCAGCCCCGGCACGGTGAGGAACTCGTCGTCCGTCTCGTAGTCGCCGGCGCTGAGCGCGCGGCCGTCGACGGCGACCGAGACCAGCTTCAGCCGCTCGCCGTTCAGCTTCAGCGGCCGCTCGTGCTCGCCGTTGCGGCGCACGGCGAGGCGCGCCTTCACCCGCGTGGCGCCGGGCGAGAGGGCGAAGTCGAGGTGCGCTTCGTCCACGAAGTGGTCGGGCGCCTGATAGTCGGCGAGACGGATGGGCTGGGGCGTATCGGTGCGCATCCGAGGCATTTACCCGCGCCGGCGCCGCGAGGCTACCCGCAGGGCGGGTGGGCGCTGTTCGCGCAATGGCCGGCCGCTGTTTCGGGTTAGCGGTGGAGGCAGCTTGAGGGGAGTACGACCGGCCTAAGGCGCAGCCTCTTCCAGGTACCGCCGTTTCACGTGGCGCTTGAAGGCCTCGGCGCTGAGCGGCGCGCCGGTGGCCTCGCGCACCAGGGTGTCGAAGCTGACCAGGCTGGCGCGGGCGTGCACGCGGGGCTTCACCCAGGCGAAGTAGGGGCCGAAGTCGCCGCGGCCGAGCGCCGGCAGGATGTCCGTATCCTCGGCCGTCGCCCGCTCGAACAGCTGCGCGGCCAGCATCGAGCCCATCGCGTAGTTGGGGAAGTAGCCGAACAGGCCGGCCGCCCAGTGGATGTCCTGCAGCGGCCCGCGCGCCATGTCCGGCGGGCGCCGGCCCAGCAGCTTCTCGAAGAGGTCGAACCAGGCGCCCGGCACGTCGGCAGGCTTCAGGTCGCCGGCGATCAGCGCCTGCTCCAGCCGGTAGCGCATGATCACGTGCAGCGGGTAGGTGAGCTCGTCGGCCTCCACGCGGATGAAGCCGTCGTCGAGCCTGCGCCAGATATTCAGCACGTTGGCGAAGCTCCAGCGGGCCGGATCGCCGCCCGCTGGGCCGTAATCGCTCGCCAGCAGCGGCGTCAGCCACTCGAGGAACTCGCGGCTGCGCCCGGCCAGCATCTCCAGCGACAGCGACTGGCTCTCGTGCACGGTCATGCCGCGCGCCAAGCCGCCCGGCCGGAAGGCGAACGCCCGCGGCAGGTTGAACTCGTACATCGAGTGCCCGGCTTCGTGCAGCGTCGCCAGCAGGGCGTAGCGGATGTTGTCCTCGTCGTAGCGGGTGGTGAAGCGCACGTCGCCGGGGCTGTGCGGCGTCGAGAACGGGTGCGGGGCCGAGTCGATGCGGAAGTGGTCGGGGTCGTGGCCGACGGCGACGGCCAGCTTGTGTGACAGCGCCGCCTGGGTAGCCTGGGGAATGGCGCCGAAGTCGACCGGCGCCGGCCACTTCGACTGCCGCTCCAGCACCTCGGAAATGGTGGGCGGCAGGAAGGCGGCCAGGTCGGCGAAGATCGGGTCGATCGTCGCCTCGCCGACGCCGGGGTCGTACTCGTCGATCAGCGCGCCGTAGTGGGTGGTCCCCAGCGCCTCGGCCTTGGCGGCGGCGATCTCGCGGGTGATGGTCAGCAGCTCGGCGAAGCCGGGCTCGAACGCGGCCCAGTCGTTCTGCGGCTTGGCGCGGGTCCAGACCGCCTGCAGCGCCTGCGCGGCGCGGGCCTTGGCCGCCAGCAGCTCCTTCGGCGCGGCGGAGGCGTGCACCCAAGCGCGGCGCATCTCCGCCAGGTCGGCCTGCTCGTCGGCCTCCAGCGCGCTCGCCATCGCCTCGGCCTCGCCCAGCTCGTCGCCGGCCGCGGACGAGCCGATCAGATCGGCCGACACCTCGGTCAGCGCCGCCATCTGCTCGCCCCGGGCGAACGCCCCGCCGCGCGGCATATGGGTCTGGGCGTCCCAGTTGAGCATCAGGCGGGCGGCGTCGAGCTTGCCGGCGGTGGCGAAGCGGTGGACGACGCGGGCGAACGGATCGGGTTGCGGTGCGGCCATAGCGAGGCGACACCACGCGGCCGCGCCATCGTCAAGCGCCGCGCACCTGCTCCTGCCCCGCGAAGCGGGGGAGGGGGACCGCCGCGCGTCAGCGCGGGGGTGGAGGGGGCGCAAGGGCGGCGTCCACAATCCCCTGAGCTACGTCGTCCACACCGCGCATCACGTCGCCGGCTGGTATTCGCAAGACTCGGTAGCCAAGCCCAGCCAGATAGGCGTCCCGGCGCTGATCGCGTGTTATCCGAGCGTCCTCCGTGTGGTCTGCGCCATCGATCTCGATGACCAGTCGAGCCGACGCGCAATAGAAGTCGGCGACGTACGGTCCAATCGGATGCTGGCGACGGAAGGCCGGTCCCGGTCCCCGGAGCAGCCGCAATCGCGTCCACAGCAGCACTTCCGGCGGACTCATCGACTTACGCAATGACTTGGCGCGTTTGTGGCCGTGGCTCGACGCTCTCATGCGTTCTGAGCTTAGCGGCCTTGCGCCCCCTCCACCACGCCGCTGCGCGGCGCGGTCCCCCTCCCCCGCTTCGCGGGGCAGGGGCAAGGGCCATGCACCGAACGGTTGACGATTGCTGCGGCCCGCGCCATCGGCGAATACCTGCAGGTCGAGCGCCCGCGCCGGCTGGTGTTCAGCTTCGGCATGCCGCAGTTCGCGCCCGGCTTCAACACCGTCACGGTCCGGGGCCGCCGCTGACGCCCCTTGTGAGGGACGCCCCTCCCCCGGCATAAGCGAGGCTCGGTAACCGCGGGGGACGCATGGCGGCGATGATGGACGCAGACACCGCGGCGGCCGGAACGGAGGGGCCGGCCATCGCGCCGCGGCACGTGGCCGCCGCCGTGGTCGGCAACTGGCTCGAGTTCTACGACTTCGCCGTCTACACCTATTTCGCCCTGCAGATCGGCGACACCTTCTTTCCCAGCCACAGCGACTTCGTGCGGCTGATGCTGTCGCTGATCACCTTCGGCGCCGGCTTCGTCTGCCGGCCGATCGGGGCGGTGGTGTTCGGGCTGGTGGCTGACCGTGTCGGCCGCCGGCCGGCGATGCTCGCCTCCTTTTTCCTGATGGGGCTCGCTCTGGCCGGCTTCGTCTGCATTCCCGGCTACCGGCAGATCGGCGTGGCCGCGCCGGCGCTGGCGGTGCTCTGCCGGCTGGTGCAGGGCTTCGCGCTCGGCGGCGAGGTGGGACCAACCACCGCCTTCCTCGTGGAGGCGGCGCCGATCTCCCGGCGCGGCTTCTTCGGCGCCTGGCAGAGCGGCAGCCAGTCGATCTCCGGCATCACCGCCGGCCTGATCGGCCTGACCACTGCGGCGATGCTGAGCGGCGCTCAGATGCACGACTGGGGCTGGCGCGTGGCGCTCGGCGTCGGGGTGCTGGTGCTGCCGGTCGGCCTCGTCATCCGCAGGACCTTGCCGGAGACCCGCGGCCGGGAGGAGCCGAGGCTGGACATCCATCCCGAGCACGACGCGGCGCCCGGCTCCTGGGGCGCCGTCCTGGCCCACTGGCCGGTGATCCTGTTCGGCCTCGGCGTCATCGCCGGCGGCACCATCTCCACCTACGTCTTCAACTTCATGACCACCTATGCGCAGGCGACGCTGCACATGGGCATCCGCACCGGCATGCTGATCGCCGTCACCAACGGCGTGGCGGGCTTCATCGCCTCGATCGGCGGCGGCTGGCTGTCCGACCGGTGGGGACGGCGGCCGATGATGATCTGGCCGAGGCTCGCCTTCCTGCTGCTGATCCTGCCGACCTTCATGCTGGTGGTGCGGGTCCACCATCCCATACCGTTGCTGGCGCTGATGGGCGGCCTCAACATCGTCGCCAACCTCGCCGGCGTTCCGGCCTTCGTCGCCCTGGTGGAGAGCCTCAGCAAGGACATCCGCGGCGTCGCCACCGGAACCATCTACGCCACCGCCGTCGCCCTCTTCGGCGGCACCACCCAGCCGATCGTCGCCTGGCTCGACGAGGCGACCCACAACCCGCTGGCCATCAGCTGGTACCTGATGGCGGGCACGGCGGTGGCCCTGGTCGCCTCGGTGCTGATGCCGGAGACGGCGCCGCGGGCGCGTCCGCCGAGCCGGCCGCCAGCCTAGTCGAAGCCGGCGGTCCCCTGGCGCGCCTCGTCCCAGCTGCGCGTCTCGCGCCGCCGCAGGACGAGGTGCAGGTCGTCGCTGATCTCCAGCATCTGCGCCTTGGTCATCCGCCGCGACATCACCACCAGGAAATCGCGGATCACCTCGAACTGGCTCTGCGACAGCTGGCTCAGCGGCAACGGCGGGGCGGCAAGGTCGATCGGACGGGTCATGACGGCCTGAACTACCGGCGCAAAGGGAGGTTCCAAGTAATCGGTTGTCAACTTATCAGTTAATCTGAATTAATACTGTTATCGCAGGAACTCCCGACTGGCGCCCGCGATCTTCGTGAGCGAAAACTGCTGGCGACGAGCGCGCGTCCGTGCGCCAAACCGCCACGATCACGCCGCTTGCCCTCCCGCGACGGAACTGGGCTAACCTGCCTACAGACGAGGGAATGAGCGCGGAAGGGACAGCGAGCGTGGCGGACGGGTCTAGGATGGAGCGGGCGCCGGTCGGCGGTGAGGTCGACGTGGTGGTGGTCGGGGCGGGCTTTGGCGGCATGTACATGCTGGTGAAGCTGCGCGAGCTGGGCCTGACGGTGCAGGGCTTCGAGGCCGGCGCCGACGTCGGCGGCACCTGGTACTGGAACCGCTATCCCGGCGCGCGCTGCGACGTGCCCAGCCTCTTCTACTCCTACACCTTCTCGCCCGAGCTGCAGCACGAGTGGCGCTGGACCGAGAAGTACGCCGCCCAGCCGGAGATCCTGGCCTACGCCCGCCACGTGGCCGACCGCTTCGACATCCGCCCCATGGTCGCCTTCGAGACCCGGGTGCTGTCGGCGCAGTTCGACGAGGCGGCGGACCGCTGGACCGTGGTCACCGACCGCGGCGATGAGCTGACGGCGCGGTTCGTGGTGATGGCGACGGGGTGCCTCTCGACGCCGCGCAAGCCGCCGATCCCCGGCGTCGACGACTTCCAGGGGCCGACCTACCACACCGGCGCCTGGCCGCATGAGGGCGTGGATTTCACCGGCCAGCGGGTGGCGGTGATCGGCACCGGCTCGTCCGGCATCCAGTCGATCCCGCAGATCGCGGCGCAGGCGGCGCACGTCACCGTCTTCCAGCGCACCGCCAACTTCAGCGTGCCGGCCAACAACACCCCGCTCACCGACAAGGACATCGACGACTTCTGGAAGATGTACCCGGCCTACATCGGCATGGTGAAGGGCCCCGGCATGGGCTTCGGCGGCAATCCGGCCAATGCGATCGCCGCCACGGCCCAGGAGCGGCGGCAGCGCTACGAGGAGTACTGGGGCGTCGGCGGCGCCGGCTTCCTGGCCGCCTGGGGCGGCATCATCACCGACATCGAGGTCAACGACGAGGCGGCCGACTTCGTGCGCGGCAAGATCGGCGAGACGGTCAAGGACGACAAGACCGCCGAGGCGCTGAAGCCCAACGACCACCCGATCGGGACCAAGCGCATCTGCGTCGATATCGACTACTTCCAGACCTACAACCGCCCCAACGTCACCCTGGTGAACCTGAAAGAGACGCCGATCGAGGCGATCACCGCGAGCGGCGTGCGCACCGCCGAGCAGGCCTATGAGGTCGACGCGCTGGTGTTCGCCACCGGCTTCGACGCGATGACCGGCACGCTGCTGGCCATCGACCCCAAGGGCGTCGGCGGGCGGCCGCTGCGCGAGGCCTGGGCGGAAGGGCCGAAGGCCTACCTGGGCCTGGCGGTCGCGGGCTTTCCGAACCTGTTCCTGGTCACCGGACCGGGCAGCCCCAGCGTGCTCTCCAACATGATCAACTCCATCGAGCAGCATGTGGAGTGGATCGCCGACTGCCTAGCCTACATGCGCGAGCAGGGGCTGACCCGCATCGAGGCCGACCCGCAAACCCAGGAAGACTGGGTGGCGCACGTGCGCCGCGTTGCCGACAAGACCCTCTTCCCGCGCGCCGCCTCCTGGTACATGGGCGCCAACATTCCCGGCAAGCCGCGGGTGTTCATGCCCTACATCGGCTCCGGCTACCGCAAGAAGTGCGCGGATGTCGCCGCCGCCGGCTACGAAGGGTTCGTGCTGGCCAAGGAGGCCGCCGATGCTGACGCTGCCTGACCGCTTCGAGTTCCTTTCGGACGAGTGGATCGACGAGGCCCGGCGCTTCCTCACGCGGGCGGTGGAGCAGCGCAAGGCGGAGCTGGGCGGCCAGCCGTTCTCGCTCTCCGAGCGCTTCGCGGACGCGCCGCCGCATCTTGGTCTGCCGGACGATGTCGGCGCCTGGACCGCTCGTTACGACGGCGAGGCGATGACGGTCGCGCGCCACTATGACGCCGCCGCCGACGTCACCGTGAACGGCGACTACCAGGCTGGCCTCGCCGGCGGCCAGTTCATCGGCATGCTGGCGCCCGGCGCGATGAAGGCGCTGCGCCGCGAGGTGGCGGCGATGCACGGGCCGGACGCCCTGAAGATGGCCGGGCGGATCGAGAGCCGCGCGGCCGGCGAGATCCTCTCGCTGCTGCACGACCACATGGGCCGCCGCACGGTCGAGAACCCCGACCTCGCCCACCGCGCCGAGCGCCAGGGCCTGACGCGCCACATCCGCGAGATGGAGGAGCAGGGCTACACGGTGATCGAGCGGGCGATCTCGCCGCAGTTCGCCGACGAGGTGCGCGCGGCCACGCTGCGCGCCCTGCTGCCGCACCAGAGCCAGTCGATGAACTGGATGCTCTACCACGGCCGCGAGTTCGAGCAGCTGATCCAGAATCCGCTGCTGATGACGCTGATCGACGCCTCGCTCGGCCGCGGCGCGGTGATCGCCTCGTTCAGCTGCATCAAGAAGGGGCCGGGACCCGGCATCATCCCGCTGCACACCGACTACGCCCACGTGCCCGAGCCCTTCCCGGAGTTCTCGCTCACCGGCGTCGGCGTCTGGGCGCTGGAAGACTGGACGCTGGAGGCCGGCCCGACCTGGATCATCCCCGGCAGCCACAAGCTGCGCCGCAACCCGCAGCGCGGCGAGGGCGCGAACGGCGGCGTCCCGATCGTCATGCCGAAGGGCTCGGTGGTCTACTTCCACCACGGCGTCTGGCACTGGCAGGGCGACCGCACGGCGCCCGGCGACCGGGTGACGCTGCACGCCCATTTCAACCGCGGCATCCTCAGGAGCCTGGAGCCGAAGAAGACCGACGTGCAGATGCTGCACCGCAATTCGCCGCGGCTGGGCGAGATGCTGGGCGAGGACGACTGGTTCGACAAGATGAGCGCGCAGGGCCGCGACTACGGCCGCTTCGCCTACATGAACAAGCTGCACGCCTTCACCGAGGAGAAGCGGCAGGCGATCCTGGCCGGCGCGGCGGCGTAGAACCCGTAGAGTCGCCGTATTTGCCGGCTCAGACGCCGAGCCGGGCGAGGTCGCCCAGCACGGCGTGGGCGCGCTGGAGGTAGAACCGCCCGAGCTCCGGGGCGTGCCGGCGCAGTGACCACTCTGCCTGCCGAAGGCAGATGTGCGCGAGGTAGACGCCGATCGCCGGCGGCGGGCGCAGTTGCGCGAGGCGCACCCAGAGGGCCGTGCGCGCCGCCGGCGCGGCGTAGGCGTAGAAGAGCAGCACGGCGAGATCGAAGGCCCGGTCGCCGGCGCCGACGCCTTCCCAGTCGATGACGCCGGTCACCTCGCCCGACTCGACCAGGATGTTGGCCGGATTGAAGTCGTGGTGGACGATGTCGTCGGCCGGCGGCAGCCGGTCCCGGCCGGCCCGCACCAGCGCCTGCACGCGGTCCAGCAGCGCGGCGCTCTCAACGGAGTGGGCGCGCATCGTCTCCAGCACGCAGAAGCCTTCGCCGCCGTTCAGCACCGGATCGACCACCGAGCCCGGCCAGTCCGCCGGATCGAGGAGGCCCACGGCCGCTGCGCCGCCCGCCTGCCGCTCGACCAGCTCGATCAGCGCCGCCGCGTGGCGGCCGTCGCGAGGGTCCATCGGCGCGCCGGGCAGGTAGGTGCGCAGGCTGTAGGCGAACCCCGGGACTTCACCCATCGCGAGGACGCGCGGGGCCGGGTAGCCCTGCGCGCCGAGGTGCGCGCAGGCCGCCGCCGCCCGGCGATGCGCGCCGATCCGCCCGCCGGGCTCGACCTTCAGCAGCAGCGCCTCCCCATCCGCCTCGACGGTGAAGGTCGAGCCGCTCTCGCCCGACGTCGTGCGGTCGCCGAGCCGATAGGCGGCGCCGGTTTGCCGGCTGGCGTCCGCCAGCGCCTCGGCGGCGATCTGATCGAGCATGGCGCTTTCTTGGGGCGAGGCCGCGCCGCCGGCAACCACCGCGTAGACGTCCCCGATCGCCATCCATTCACGACATCGGGTTGGCGCTCGGCGGCGGGTCGGGGGGCAGGGGGATGAACTCGTCGTGGTCGAGATCGGGCAGCTTCATGCGGCCGGCGCGCCAGTCGGCCTTGGCCTGATCGATGCGCTCTTTCGACGAGGAGACGAAGTTCCACTCGACGAAGCGCGGCCCGATCGGCTCGCCGCCCAACAACATGACGATGGCGTCGGTGCGGGCGGTGAAGAGCGCCGGCTGGCCGGGCGCGAACACCAGCATCTGGCCGTGGCCGAAGCTGCTGCCGTCCACCTCCACCTCGCCGGCCACCACATAGGCCGCGCGCTCCGGATACTGCGCCTCCAGCTGCGCCTTCGCGCCGGCCTGCAGACGCCAGTGGACGTAGAACATCGGCGAATGGGTCTTCACCCGCGCCTTGGCGCCGAAGGCCTCACCGGCGATCAGCCGCGCCCAGAGGCCGTCCGCCTCATAGGTCGGCAGATCCTCGGGGCCATGGTGGACGAAGGCCGGATTGGTCTCCTCGTCGCTCACGGGCAGCCCGACCCAGGCCTGGATGCCGTGCATCGCCCCGCCGGTCTGGCGCAGCCGGTCGAAGCGCTCGGAGTGGGTGATGCCGCGCCCGGCGGTCATCCAGTTCATCTCGCCGGGCGTGATGGCGATCTCGGAGCCCACGCTGTCGCGGTGGGTGATCTCGCCCTCGAACAGGTAGGTGACGGTGGAGAGGCCGATGTGCGGGTGCGGGCGCACGTCGACGCTGCGCGGGATGCCGGGCGGAAACTCGATCGGTCCCATGTGGTCGAAGAACACGAACGGCCCGACCATCCGGTGGGCGTGAAACGGCAACACCCGCCCCACCTCGAACCCGCCAAGGTCGCGGCGGCGCGCATCGATGACGAGCTCGATCACCTTACGATTGTGAGCGAGGAACTGACGGACGCGACGGAGGCGGCGGCGGCGGCGCCGCGGACGCGCCTTTTGGTGGAATCTTTGGCCCGGACGCGCTCGGCGAATAGCCCTGCCGATTTTCGACCCCCGGGTTACTCAAGCGGCTCATCGTGCGACTCCTCGGCGGCAGGCGGACCATCGTAGAACAGTTCGACCCAATCATAATCAGTCGGCCGGAAAAGAGCGCCCTTGGAACCGGGAATCACGTGGCGAAAGCGGCCCGTTTCGTCCAGCGCCCACAACTCCTCCAAATAAAGATGGCCCGACTCGGGTTCAACGGTCGCGTAGGAGGCGCTGCCGAAATAGCCACCCACCAATTGCCCGCTCTTGAGGTGGACGATGATCCAGCAAGGTTGGTTTCGGCTGAAGAAATTGTCCCAGGCAAAGCGATGCGGACCCAGCAGCCAATGCCGTTGCGCGCCGAACCGCTGGGCGGCGCGGAAAATGAACGGCCAGATCACAGGTCCGACCACGGCCACCACGAGGCCATAGAGCCAGACGAGTGCGTAGTTGGGGTAGGGCGAGCTCAGCTGCGCGGCGGCCAACCAGACCGCCCAGCCAAACACGCCGGCGTTCAGCAGTGAGTACGCGAACGCATCGACGATGAGGCCCTGCACCGTCAATGTGCGCCCTGGCTGGACCAGTCGATCGACCCGGATGGAGACGAAGCCGGGCAGGAAAAGCGCTACGACAGCAGCAAACTGGGGCAGTGTCAGCGCCACCAGTTTCGCGAGCTGATCCATCAGACCCGCGCCGCCACGTGGGCGCTGATCAGGCCCAGCGGGACGGTGGTGGCGTTCTTCACCGAGCGGACCACGATGCGGCTTTCGATGTTGGAGACCAGGCCCAGCGACAGGATCTTGTCGCGCAGGAAGTCGTCGAAGGCGTGCATGTCGCGGGTGACGATCCTGAGCTCGTAGTCGGCCGCGCCGGTCACCGTGGCGCACTGCACCACCTCCGGCCAGCGCTGCACCGACTGCTCGAAGGTGTCGAGGTTGTCCTTGGTCGGCAGCGACAGCTTGATGGTGCAGTAGACCTCGAAGCTGAGGCCCAGTTTCTCGCGGTCGAGGATGGTGACGCGGCGCTGGATCACGCCTTCGTCCTCCAGCCGCTTGATGCGCCGCCAGCACGGGCTGGACGACAGGCCGACGCGCTCGGCGATCTCGGCCACCGAGAGGCTCGCATCGTGCTGGATCAGGTCGAGAATGCGGGCATCCACCGCATCGAGTGCATCAGACAAGTTTTTCCCCTCCTTCCGTGATAATCTATACGGAAATTGCCCAACCTACCCCGAAAGCGGGCATGGCTTTGGCAGGGCCCATGCCCGCCTTATATGTTCTTGCGAGTTGCGCCGAAAGTGCGGCGGGAAGGATTTTGCGATGCGGCACGCCGATGTGACCCTCGACGACAAATTCTTGCTCCAGCGCGGCCGGGTTTTCATCACCGGCGTCCAGGCGCTGGTGCGGGTGCTGGTCGACCGTCGCCGGCTGGATGCGCGCGAGGGGCTGAGGACCGCAGGATTCCTCTCCGGCTACCGCGGCTCGCCGCTGGGCGGGCTCGACCAGCAGGCGCACCGGGCCGGCAAGCTGCTCGCCGAGCACGACATCGTCTTCAAGGAAGGGCTGAACGAGGATCTGGCCGCCACCGCCGTCTGGGGCAGCCAGCAGGCCAACCTGTTCCCCGGCGCGCGCTACGACGGCGTTTTCGGCATGTGGTACGGCAAGGCGCCCGGCGTCGACCGCACCGGCGACGCCTTCAAGCACGCCAACTTCGCCGGGACCTGGCCGAAGGGCGGCGTGGTGGCGGTGGCCGGCGACGACCACGCCTGCAAGTCGTCCACCCTGCCCTCGCAGTCGGAGTTCGCCTTCCAGGACTTCGAGATGCCGGTGCTGGCCCCGGCCGACGTGCAGGAGGTGCTCGACTACGGCCTGGTCGGATACGCCTTGTCGCGCTTCTCCGGCCTCTGGGTGGGGCTGATCGCGCTGGCCGACACCATGGATTCAGGCGCGACCATCGACATCGACCTGGATCGCCACGCGCACCGGCTGCCCGAGGGCTTCGCCCTGCCGGCCGGCGGCCTCGGCATCCGCCTGAAGGACCAGCCGCTCGACAAGGAGCGGCGCCTCAGGGCCTACAAGCTCCCCGCCGCGCTGGCCTTCGCCAAGGCCAACGGGCTCGACCGCACCACCCTGGCGGGCCCGCGCCGCCGGCTCGGCATCGCCGCCCACGGCCAGGCCTACAAGGACGTGATGGAGGCGCTGGCCGCCATGGGCATCAGCGCGGCTGAGGCCGCCGACCTCGGCCTCGCCATCTACAAGGTCGGCATGCCCTGGCCGCTGGAGCCGACCGGCCTGCGCGCCTTCGCCCGCGGCCTCGAGACGCTGATGGTGATCGAGCACAAGCGGCCGATCCTGGAGGCCCAGGCCCGCGCGGCGCTCTACGACCTGCCGGCCCACGCGCAGCCGAAGATCATCGGCAAGGTCGACGAGCAGGGCCACCCGCTGCTCTCGCAGGTCGGCTCGCTGTCGGTGGCCGAGGTGGCGCTGGCCATCGCCGACCGCCTGCCGCCCGGGCCGCACATGGAGCGGGTGCACGACTTCCTGGGCCGCGTGTCGGCCTCCGGCATGGCCGCGGTGACGCTGGGCGCCGAGCAGGTGCGCAAGCCGTTCTTCTGCTCCGGCTGCCCTCACAACACCTCGACCCGGCTGCCCGAAGGGTCGCGGGCGCTGGCCGGCATCGGCTGCCACTACATGGCCAGCTTCTCCGACCCGGCGACGGACCTGACCACCCATATGGGCGCCGAGGGGCTGACCTGGGCCGGCGCCTCGCCCTTCACCGACGAACCGCACGTGTTCGCCAACCTCGGCGACGGCACCTACAACCACTCCGGCTCGCTGGCGATCCGCGCCTCGATCGCCATGGACAGCCACATCACCTACAAGCTGCTCTACAACGACGCCGTCGCCATGACCGGCGGCCAGCAGCCCGAAAGCGGCTTCTCGGTCGCCCAGATCACCCGCCAGCTCGCCGCCGAGGGCGTCGCCAAGACCGTGGTGGTGGCCGACGAGATCGAGCGCTACGGCGCGGTCACCGACCTGGCGCCCGGCGTCGAGGTGAAGCCGCGCCGCGAGCTGATGGCAGTGCAGCGCCAGCTGAAGGCCACGCCCGGCGTCACCGTGCTGATCTACGACCAGACCTGCGCCACCGAGAAGCGGCGGCGCCGCCGCCGGGGGCTGGCGCCGCCCGCGCCGCGGAAGGTCTTCATCAATCCGCTGGTCTGCGAGGGCTGCGGCGACTGCTCGCGCGCCTCCAACTGCGTCTCCATCGAGCCGCTGGAGACCGAGTTCGGCCGCAAGCGCAAGATCGACCAGTCGACCTGCAACCAGGACTATTCGTGCCTGGAGGGCTTCTGCCCGTCGTTCGTCACCCTGGAGGGGGCGCAGAACACCCATGCGCGCCAGCTTCCGGCGCTGACCGCCGATTCGACGCCGCTGCCCGACATCCCCGCCTTCGAGGGGGTGAAGAACATCATCTTCACCGGCATCGGCGGCACCGGCGTCACCACCACCGCCTCGATCCTGGCCATGGCCGCCCACGTCGATGGCCATTCCGCCTCGGCGGTCGACATGACCGGCCTGGCGCAGAAGGGCGGGGCGGTGTTCAGCCACGTGCGCATCGGCGCCGACGAGGAAACGCCGATCGGCGGGCGCGTGCCGGCCGCCAGCGCCAACGTGCTGATCGCCTGCGACCTCTTGGTCGCCGCCGGCCCCGAGGCGCTGGCCCTCTACGCCAAGGACCGCACCGACGCGGTCGGCAACGCCGATTTCCAGCCGACCGCCGACCTGGTGTTCGACCGCGACGCCCGCTTCGACGCCCCCAGCATGGAGCGGCGCATCAAGGGCGCGACCCGCAGCTACGACAGCTGCCCGGCCGTCGATCTGGCCGAGCAGAGGCTGGGCGACGCCATCTACGCCAACACCATCATGCTGGGCTTCGCCTGGCAGAAGGGGCTGGTGCCGGTGTCCTCGCGCGCCCTCTACCGGGCGATCCGGCTGAACGGGGTCGACGCGGAGGCCAACCTGCAGGCCTTCGAGATCGGCCGCATCGCCGCCTTCGACCCGTCGCAGCGCCGCACCGAAGCCGCGGCCGCCCCGGCCGCGCTGCCGCAGAGCATGCCGCTGGACGAGCTGATCGCCCGCCGCACCGCCGAGCTCGTCGCCTACCAGGACCAGGCCTACGCCGACCGCTACGCCAAGCGCATCGCCACTGTGCGCGCCGCCGAGGCGCCGCTGGGCGGCGAAGCGCTGACCCGGGCGGTCGCCATCAACCTCTTCAAGCTGATGGCGATCAAGGACGAGTACGAGGTGGCGCGGCTCTATTCGGATGGCCGCTTTGCGCAGACGCTGGGCAGGAGCTTCACCGGCGGCAAGGCCAAGGTGCTGCTGGCCCCGCCGATCCTGGCGCCGAAGGACGGCCAGGGCCGCCCGCGCAAGATGGCTTTCGGGCCGTGGATGCTGCGCTGGGGCTTTCCGACGCTGGCGAAGCTGAAGCGCCTGCGCGGCGGCCCGCTCGACCTCTTCGCCCACACCGCCGAGCGCCGCGCCGAGCGGGCGCTGCTGGCCGACTACGAGGCGGGCCTGGACAAGCTGGTCGCCGGCCTCACCGCCGAGCGCCTGCCCCTGGCCGTGAAGATCGCGTCCATCCCCGACCAGATCCGCGGCTTCGGCTACGTGAAGGACGCGGCGATGAAGACCGCCAGGATCGAGGCGGCGAAGCTGTGGGGCGAGTGGGACAAGGCCGCTACGCCTGCCCCCGCGCTCGTCACCGCCTGAGTTTTGCAGCGCGGCCTTGCGCCCCCTCCACCACGCCGCTTCGCGTCGCGGTCCCCCTCCCCCGCTTCGCGGGGCAGGAACAGGATCGTAGCTCCTCACCCGAACCGAAGAGTTCGGGGGAGGTGGATCGGCGCGCTGCAAGCGCGGCGAGACGGTGGGGGCGCAAAGGCCGACGTAGAACGGAGCTTCGCCGGCTTCCGCAGGCCGGCTATAGCCCAGCCATGACCGAGTTCGACTTCGACGCCTGCGTGGTGGGCGCGGGCGCCGTGGGGCTGGCGAGCGGATATGCGCTCAGCAAGCGCGGCCTCTCCGTGGTGGTGCTGGAGCAGCAGCACGGCATCGGCCAGGGCGTCTCCTCGCGCAATTCCGAGGTGGTGCACGGCGGGCTCTACTATCCGACCGGCTCGCTGAAGGCGCGGGTCTGCGTCGCCGGCCGCCGCGCCCTCTATCCGTTCCTCGACGCCCACCAGGTCGGCTACCGCAAATGCGGCAAGCTGGTGGTGGCGACCGAGCCGTCGGAGATCCCGCGCATCGAGGCGATCGCGGTGCAGGCGCGGGCCAATGGGGTCGAGGGGATCGCCGAACTGAGTGGCGCGGCCGCGCGGGCGATGGAGCCGGGGCTGAACGCCGTCGCCGCCATCCTGTCGCCGCAGAGCGGGGTGTTCGACAGCCACGGCTACATGCTGGCGCTGCAGGGCGAGATCGAGGATCGCGGCGGCGCGGTGGTGCTGGCGACGCCGTTCGAGGGCGCGGCGCCGCTCGAGGCCGGCGGCTTCAGCGTGCGCGCCGGCGGCGAGGCGCCCGCGACGCTGACCTGCCGGCTGCTGGTCACCGCGCCCGGCCTCTCGGCCCAGGCCGTCGCAGCCCGCATCGAGGGCTTCCCGGCCGCCGGCATCCCCAAGCTGCACTACGGCAAGGGCGTCTACTTCCGGCTCGCCGGCAAGGCCCCGTTCGAGCACCTGATCTATCCGCCGCCGATCCCCGGCGCGCTCGGCACCCACTACCGCAAGGACCTCGGCGGCCAGGGCGTGTTCGGGCCCGACCTCGCCTTCGTCGAGGCCGAGGACTATTCGGTCGACCCGGCCCGCGCCGTCGGCTTCTACGACTACGTCCGCCACTTCTGGCCGGGCCTGCCCGACGGCGCGCTCAGCCCCGACTATGCCGGCATCCGCCCCAAGCTGCACGGCCCCGGCGAGCCGCAGCCCGATTTCCGCCTCGACGGCGAGGCCGCGCACGGCATTCCCGACCTGATGGCCCTGTTCGGCATCGAAAGCCCCGGCCTCACCTCGTCGCTGGCCATCGGCGAGGAGGTGGCGGCGCGGCTCGCGGCCTCCTGACAGCCGTGGGGGCGGCCGGCGCGAGGATGGGGGAGACCCGGAGGCCCCGCCGATGCTGACGCGCGATCAGGTGTTCGCCTGGCTGGACGCCAAGCCCAGCGCCGTCCCGAGCCGGCCGTTCGGCCCCGAGCACGTGGTCTACAAGATCGGCGGCAGGATGTTCGCCATCGTCGCCGACCAGGACCCGGTGTGGCTGACCCTGAAGTGCGACCCGGTGCTCAGCGAGGTGCTGCGCGGCCAGTACGGCGCCATCACGCCCGGCTACCACACCGACAAGCGCCACTGGATCACCATCCGCCAGGACGGGGAGTTGCCCGACGCCGAGATGACGCGCCTCTTCGACCACGCCTACGACATCGTCCGCGCCAAGCTCACCCGCGCCGCGAAGGCTGAGCTGGCGGCGGCCGAAGCCGCGTCGCCTTGAAGCGCCCCGAGCCCTCCCGTATAAGCCGCGCCTTCGCCCTGACAGGTGTTGCTTGGGGCTGGGTAGCTCAGTTGGTTAGAGCGGCGGATTCATAACCCGCAGGTCGGCGGTTCAAGCCCGCCCCCAGCTACCAACGCCCACCCAACGGCTGTCCGGTTTCGTGAAACCTGACTCCTGTTCCATCAACTCGACTCTCTGAGCGCTGCGAGGGACGCGGCGCGTCCCGCTGTGACGCTATTCCAGGGCGAAAGGTGCCGCTGGTCGCGAGCGTCTACCTCTTACCAGCGGGGTGCACCCTCCACGACGGCACCGTCTCACGGATCATTAGCGCACCAACCATATGGTCTTTGATCGGTGAAGCTTGAACAGAAGAGGCCCGATGAACGGCTGCCGGTTGGATTGGGATCGAGCCAAGTGGCCCCTTGGCGGCGAGTGGGTTGCTGAAGTAACCGATGAGCTTCCTGGGGCGCGCGCCCCAAACGAAGTCAAAAAGGACTACATGAAGCAGGCCGTCACCGCAGCGGGCAAGGGGCGTCCCCCGCCCACGCCAAGCCCGACCTTTTTGCGCTACTTCAAGGCTCAGTTCCCCAACGGGAGCATCGACGAATGGCTGCTGGCTCAACCCACGTTTCGCGCAGAGGTGAACCGGCGCGCCCGCGCCAGGATACTGAATCGCGATAGGTATCTCGCCAAGCTGGCCGAAATCGAGGGGGCGTTCAAAGAACCGTACCTTCCTCCAAGCTCGCTCGGTGAAATCGACAACCCGGAAACCCCTGAGAAGATTTGGTCGTGGGCACGCAGTCAGCCCGAGTATGGCGAACTGCTAAAAAAAGCAGCGCGCAAGAAGGGACGCTTCAACTGAAGGCCGTTGTAGCGAGGCGATCACGGGAGTCAGAAGCTCTGAAACTCGGCGGCGTTTGAGTCGACACCAACGAAACTAGAGTCGAAATATATGCCGTCTCCCCTCGGGAGGAGAGTCATCGGTTCTGAAACCGGACAACGGCATTCATTCTCGCCCCGCGAGCGGCTTCGGCACGCAGAACGGCTCTTCGGCGACGCCGATGCCGCGGGGAACCAGCTCGTTTCGGGTAACGCCGCCGATCCGCTCGCAGGCCGGTCCCGGCGGCGCCTCGTAGTGGATGATGCGGACCGTGTAGGCGGGGCAGAGGTCGCTGCAGGGGAAGTCGGCCACCACCGGCGCGCCGTTGTGCAGGCCGAGCGTCACCTGCCGGCCCATCATCGCCTCCTTGTCGAACGGCCTGGCCGCGTAGGCGACGAGGTCCGCGTCGCTGAGCTGGCGCGTCTGGGCCAGAGCGGGCGCGGCGAGAGCCAGGGCGGCGAGGAGCGCGAGCGGACTTGGGCGGCTAGCCTCGAAGACCGCGCCCCGGATCGCGAACGCTGCCTCCGCGGATAGGACTCTCCCAGGCTCGTCCATGCCTAGCGCCGCGAAACGTCGCGGCGCTACTCCTCGCTCGCCGTTTCTTCCCGCTCGTCGCGGCCGCCCATGGCGCGTTCGGCGATGCGGGCGGATTTACCGCGGCGGTCGCGCAGGTAGTAGAGCTTGGCGCGGCGGACGGCGCCGCGGCGCTTCACTTCGATGCTTTCGATCATCGGCGAGAGCACCGGGAAGGTCCGTTCGACGCCTTCGCCGAAGCTGATCTTGCGCACCTTGAAGCTCTCCTGCAGGCCGCCGCCCTGGCGGGCGATGCAGACGCCCTCGAAGGCCTGGATCCGTTCCCGCTCGCCCTCGCGGATGCGCACGTTGACGCGCAGCGTGTCACCGGGGCCGAACACCGGGATCTTCTTGCCGGCCGAGAGGCGCTGGGTCTCTTCCTTCTCCAGCTCGTCGATCATCCGCATCTTCAATCTCCTACTGGGCCTGACCTGCCCTTTGGCTGTTGATTGGCGAGATGCGCCGCCCAGAGGTCCGGGCGCCGCTCCCGCGTGGTCTTCTCCCGCTCCGCCCTGCGCCACCGGGCCACCTCGCCGTGGTGGCCGGAGAGCAGCACATCGGGGATATCGCGCCCTTCGAACGTCCGCGGTCTGGTGAACTGCGGATGCTCCAGGAGCCCGTCCTCGAAGCTCTCCTCGCTCAAGCTCCCGGCCTGCCCCAGCACGCCGGGGACCAGCCGCACACAGGCCTCGATGGTCACCTGGGCCGCCGCCTCGCCGCCGGCGATGACCGCGTCCCCCACCGAGACCTCCTCGAACCCGCGGGCGTCTATCACCCGCTGGTCCACCCCCTCGAAACGGCCGCAAAGGATGACGAGGCCGGGGCCCGCCGCCCATCCGCGAACCCGCGCCTGGGTCAGGGGCCGGCCCCGGGCGCTCATGCACAAAAGCGGCCGGGCGCCCCGCTCGACGCTGTCCAGCGCCGAGGCGATCACGTCCGCCCGCATCACCTGCCCCGGCCCACCCCCAGCAGGGGTGTCGTCGAGGAAGCCGCGCTTATCTTTGGAAAACCCCCGAATGTCCACCGTTTCCAGTCGCCACAGCCCCGCCTCGCGCCAGGCCGTGCCGATCAGCGAAACGCCGAGCGGCCCCGGAAAGGCCTCCGGGAACATGGTCAGGACGGTGGCGACGAAGGGTGCGGCCATGGGCGCGTCTAGGTCACCGCCAGGCGCGGGCGGTCAAGGGGTTGGCGCCTCAGGGATTGGCGATGGTCAGCACCCGGCTGCCGGTCACCCGCCAAGGCGCGGCCGGCGACGCGCGGCGCAGCGTCACCAGCCAGTTGAGGGTCTTGGCCTGGGCGGCGCGCCCCTTGTCGTGGCGGCCGGCGCCGTAGTCGGGCTGCGGCGTGAACAGCTGGAACACCTGGGCCTGGTCGCCCGCCTTGTTCACCGAGACGCGCGAGAGGCTGAGCTCGGCCATCGGGTCGTCGCCGCCCATAAGGCCCCAGCCGAGCGAGCGCTCATAGGCGCCGAGGCCTGGGCAGGCGCGCCAGTCGCCATCGGCCTTGGTCTTGGAGTCGGCGGCCTCCTCGGCGGCCAGGTCTAGGTAGCCGCTGACGCTGTTGGCGAACCCCCGCAACCGCAGCTGCTTCGCCCCGACGCTGGCGAGCAACCGCCGCTCCTCGCCGCTCGCACGCAGCGCGCCGATCGTCGCCTCGGCGGCGGCGCACTCGGCGGGGGCGGGTCTCGCCAGCGCCGCGTCCCCCACCGACTCGGTCTTGTGGCGCACCCGCCCGCCGTCCCACAGCCCGTAGCCGACCGCGCCGGCGACGCAGACGGCGATCAGCAGGAAGGTCAGCGGCGGGCGGCCCACGCGGTCCTGGGCGGCGTCAGTGCTTGGCGACGGGCGTGGTCGCGGCCACCGTCCAGGCGCCGTTCGGCCCGTGCTTCAGGGTCATCACCCAGGGGCCGGCAGAGCGCTTCAGCGAGCCGCCGACCGGGGCCAGGAAGGTCTCGTAGACCTTGGCCTCGTCGCCGGCCTTGCTCAGGCCCGGGCGGCCGAGGCCGAGCTCGGCGGTCTCCTCCTCGGTGCTCATCGGCTTCCAGCCGAGGCCGGCGATGAAGCTTGCCATGCCGGGGCACCAGCGCCAGTCGGCGGCGGCCTTGCCGCGCAGGTCGTCCTCCTCCTCGTCGGTGTAGCCCGGCACGTCAGCGGCGTTGACCACCTGGCTGCGCGGCCGCAGCGACATCCCGTCGACGCCGGCCGCGGCCTGCCAGTGGGCGTCGTCATGGGCCGCGTGGATGGCGCTCAGCGCCGCCTGGGCGATGGCGCACTCGCCGGGCGCGGGCTTGGCGAGGTCCGGGTCGCCGGTGACCTGGGCGGGCTGCTGCGAGCAGCCGGCCAGCGCCACGGCGGCGAGCGCCGCGCCGATCGCCAGCGGCAAAAGGTTCGAACGATGCGGGATGTCTGCCATGCCTTTCCCCAAAAACTTGAGCCGACTCAACCATAGCACGGCCCCTCGCGGCGCCGCGAACTTGCCTCGCGCGGCCAAACGGCGAATGACGCTGCGGCGAGCCGCCGTCGCCACAGGGCCGTCGCCACAGCGCCGTCATCACAGGGGGGAGGATCCATGGCCGTCACCGAAGCGCGCTTCCGCTACGAGGGCCAGGACGGGACCGGCCTCGCCGGTTTCCGCTGGTCGGGCGCCGCCAGGCCCAGGGCCGCCATCCAGCTCGCCCACGGCGCGGGCGAGCACTCGATGCGCTACCTCGAACCGCTGACGCCGATCATAGAGGCCGGCTACGTCGTCTATTCGGCCGACCATCGCGGCCACGGCATGACCTCCGGCATGTCGCAGATCGGCGACTTCGGCCCCGGCGGGGCGCCGGCGGCGGTGGACGACATGGCGGTGCTGGCGCGGCTGATCGGCGAGCGCGAGCCGGGCCTGCCGCGGGTGCTGCTGGGCCACTCGATGGGGGCGATGTTCTCCCAGGCCTGGCTGCCGGACCACTCGGAGCTGATCGACGCGCTGGTGCTCTCCGGCACCGCCGGGCCGGCGCCGATCCGCGCCGAGGCCATCAACGCCCGCTTCGAGCCGGCCCGCACGCCCTACGACTGGCTGAGCCGCGACGACGCCGAGGTCGACAAATACGTGGCCGATCCGTTCTGCGGCATCCAGTTCAAGCCCGCCTCGCGGGATTCGTTCACCGCCCTGCGCGAGCGCCACCTCGATGCGGACGCGCTGGCGAAGGTCAGGCAGGACCTGCCGGTCTACGTCTTCGTCGGCGACGCCGACCCCATCAACGACGGCCTGAAGCGCCTGACGCCGCTGATCGACGCCTACAAGGCCGCCGGCCTCGACGTGACGCTGAAGGTCTACCCCGGCGGCCGCCACGAGATGCTCAACGAGACCAACCGCGCCGAGGTGGTGGGCGACCTGCTGGCTTGGCTGGACCGGACGGTCGGGGGGTAGTTTCAACCAATCCTGTCATCCTGGAGACCCGCGAAGCGGAGTCGTCCGGGATCTCCTCAGCGCCGCCGTGCAAAGCAGATCCCGAATCTGCGCCGCTACGCGGCTCCGTCCGGGATGACAATACTTTTGACTTTTGTGGCGCGGAATTTCGCTACTCGCCGAAATACCGCTTGCCCCGCGCTCCAACTTCGGTATTTTGCTCCTTAGCGAAACACAAAAGCTCCCGATGTCCGAAGTCTACAGAGCCCTGGCCGATCCCACCCGCCGCCGTATCCTGCAGTTGCTGCGGGAGCGGGAGATGACGGCCGGGGAGCTGGCCGGGCACTTCGACCTCGCCAAGCCCACGCTTTCGGGGCACTTCGCGGTGCTGCGCGAGGCAAAGCTGGTGTGGCCGGAGAAGGCGGGGACCACCATCACCTACCGCCTCAACGTCTCGGTGCTGGAGGAGGCGCTGATGGCGCTGATGGACGGCTTCAAGCTGGGTGTCGCCAAGGAGGAGGCCCGATGACGCTGCAACGTCCCCTGATGCTGGCGCTGGTGCTGATCCTCGCGGCGGCGATCGTCGGCGCCTGGGCGTTCCGCCTGCTGCCGGCCGGCGCCGTCATCCCGGTGCACTTCAACATCCACGGCGACGCCGACGGCTTCCTGCCGAAGGGACCCGGGCTGGCGGTGCTGCCGGTGGTGGGCGTGCTGGTGCTGCTGCTGATGGCCTTCCTGCCCCGCCTCGCGCCGAGGGCGCGCGGCTTCGCCGACGCGGCCGGCCCCTACGGCGTGGTGCTGATCGGCGTCGCCGCCATGTTCCTGGTCGCCGAGGCGGCGGTCGCCATGCGCGGGCTCGACCCGGCGTTCGACGTGCTGCGCTGGCTGTTCCTGGCCCTCGGCGTGCTCTTCGCGGTGATCGGCAACCTGCTGGGCAAGGTGCGGCAGAACTCCGTGCTCGGCATCCGCACGCCCTGGACGCTGCGCGACAAGCGGGTGTGGGACAAGACCCACCGCTTCACCGGCCGGCTGATGGTGCTGGGGGGCGTGTTGCTGGCCGTCGTCGCCCTCATAGGCGACCATACCGACCTGATCGTCGCGCTGATCGTCTGCGCCGGGGGGCCGGCGATCGCCGGGATCGTCTACTCGCGGGCCATCGCCCAGGCCGAGCCGGCCAAGGGCTGAGGTGGCGGCGCAGCGGCCCTTCGAGTTCGGCGGCTGGCGGGTCGACCCGGCCCGCGGCGCGCTGATCGCCGAAGACGGCGCCGAGACGCGCCTGGAGCCGAAGCAGATGGACCTGCTGGTGATGTTCGCCGGCGCCGGCGGGCGGGTGCTGAGCAAGGACGAGATCGTCGCCGCCGTCTGGGACGGGCGCGCCATCGGCGACGACACCCTGGCCGCCGCGGTCAGCCGCCTGCGCCGGGCGCTGGGCGAGACGCCTGAGCACCGGTTCATCGAGACCGCGCCGAAGCGCGGCTATCGGGCGGTGGTGGCCGACGCGCCGGCGGGCGGTGCGGCGGCCAGCGTCGCCGACCCCGGCCCGCCGGAGGCCGCCCGGCTCGTCGAGCAGGGCCGGCGCGCGCTGGCCTCGCCCTTGCCGTCCAGCCACGCCCAGGCCCGCCTCAGCTTCGAGGCGGCGATCGCCGCCGCGCCCGGCTGGGCGCCGGCCCACCAGGGCCTCGCCGACACGCTGATCGCCCGGCATTTCGTCGGCCAGGGCGAGGGCGAGCTGGCGGCGGCCAAGGCCTCGGCGCATGCGGCGGTCGGCCTCGATCCGGACGCCGCGTCCGCCTGGGCCACGCTCGGACTCGCCCTGCTGCTGGCCGACCGCGACTTCGCCGCCGCCGACGCCGCCTTCCAGCGCGCCATCGCCCTGGCCCCGGAGCTGGCGCCCGCCCACCGCCGCCGCGCCTTCGCCTTCGCCGCGGTCGGCCGCTTCGTCGAGGCGGAGCGGGCGGCGCGCCAGGCGGTGGAGCTGCAGCCCAGCTCGCTGGAGGCGCGCCGCGAGCTGGTGGAGCTGCTGCTGGCCGCGCGCCGCTATCGCCACGCCGCCGCCGAAGCGGCCGCCGTGCTGAGCCTCGCGCCGCAGTCGAGCGACGCCTGGTATGCCCGCGGCTGGGCGCTGAGCCTGGCCGGCGACGAGGCCGAGGGCATGGCCGCGCTGCTCAGGGGCCTGGCGCTCTGGAGCGGCGATCCGGCCCAGGCCGACATGCTCAGCGCCCTCTATGCCCGCGAGGGCCGCGCGGCGACCCTGCGCGCCGCCGCCGACCTCTTCGCCGCCCAGCCGGCGATGTTCCTGCGCCGCACCGTCGACATCGCCATCCTGCGCGCCCTCGGCGGCCAGCCCGACGCCGCCTTCGCCGCCCTCGATCAGGCGGCGGCCCGCGACGACCCGGTGCTGCTGCTGTTCCCGTCGCTGCCCTACTTCGACGCCCTGAAGAGCGACCCGGGCTACGACGCCTTCGTCAGCCGCCTGCGGCTGGTGCGCTGAACGGGCCATACCGGCCCCCAAGCTTTTCCCAAGCTTTCCGCAAGCGCCCCGCAAACACTTCCGCCCGCCCGACCGGCAGATTGGCCGTCGGGAGGCGAGGCCGCCTTCCTCGAACCGCTCGAAGAAGGAGACCTTCCATGCACAAGTTCCTGCAAGGCGCCGGCGCCGTCGGCGCAGCCCTGTTCGCCAGCTTCGCCATCACCGTCGTCGGCCAGGGCGTCTGGGGCGTGATGGCGATGGCCAACGTGGCGCTGACGCCGGCCATCCCCTGGGCCGTCGCGGTGATGCCGGTGGTGCTGTTCGCCCTCGCCGCCTTCCTCGCCGGCCGCGGCTGGCCGAGGGCCGGCGCGGCGGCCCGGCGGGCGCTGGTCCCGCTCGCCCCGGTCTCGCGCGCCGGCTGGACCTGGTCGCTGGTCGCCGGCGGCGCCAGCGTGGTCGCGCTGGCCGCCCTCTGGACGGTGATGGCCAGCCTCGTGCGCGTGCCCCCGAACCTGCTGCCGGACACCCGCGGCCTGCCGCTCTGGACCGTGCTGCCGATGCTGCTGGTCGGCATCGTCGCCGCGCCGCTGACCGAGGAGCTGGCCTTCCGCGGCTACGCCATGGGGCTGCTGCGCCGCCACTTCGGCCCGGTCGCAGTGATCGTGCTGAGCTCGGTGATGTTCGCCGCCGCCCACCTGACCCAGGGACTCTACGCGCCCAAGCTGGTCGTCTACCTGCTGTTCGGCCTGGGCCTGGCGACCGTCGTGCAGCGCACCGGCTCGCTGCTGCCGGCGATGGCGGTCCACTCGCTCGGCGACCTGACCTTCTTCACCCTGGTCTGGCCGTTCGACGCCCACCGCCGCCTGGTCACCGAGACCGGCCTCAGCGGCGGCTTCGTGCTCGACGTCGCCATCCTGGCGATCGCCGCGCCGCTCTGCCTGCTGGCCTTCCGCCAGCTGCTGAAGGTCACCGGCCCCGCCCGGCCGGCGACGCCCGCGCCGTCGGTGGTGAGCGCGCTGGCCGCGGTCTGACGCCCGGCCCGCCTGCCGCCCTTCGCGACAGCAGCAGCGCATTCCACGCATGGCCCGCTATATAAGCGGGCCATGCCGCCGCGCCTTCGCCCCACCCGCATCGAGTATGTCGTCGACGGCGTGCGCCTGCGCAGCCAGCTCTCGGCCGCCGCGCTCGACGCTCTCGGCGACGAGGCGCAGCAGCGCCGCCGGGCCATCGAGATCCTCAAGA
Source organism: Caulobacteraceae bacterium (assembly GCA_036490095.1). GTDB lineage: Bacteria > Pseudomonadota > Alphaproteobacteria > Caulobacterales > Caulobacteraceae > Acaudatibacter. Next base: position 1,996 of record DASXEN010000092.1, on the reverse strand, counting down.
ACGCCCTGTTCCGCGGCCGGATGATCGCCAAGGAGCGGCTGGAGGCCGGGGCCGGTGGCCTGGAGACCGCCCGCCTGATCGCCGCCGTCACCGACGAGGTGATCACCGCCCTCTACGACTTCACCACCACCCACATGATCCGCGCCCGCAACCCCACCCAGGGCGAGCGGCTGACGCTGCTGGCGGTGGGCGGCTACGGCCGCGGGGCGCTGGCGCCCTTCTCCGACATCGACCTCCTATTCCTGCGCCCCTACAAGCAGACCGCCCACGTCGAGAGCGTGATCGAGTTCATGCTCTACGCCCTCTGGGACCTCGGCTTCAAAGTCGGGCACGCCTCGCGCACCGTCGAGGAGTGCGTGCGCATGTCCCGCGAGGACATGACCATCCGCACCGCCATCCTGGAGGCGCGGCGCCTGGCCGGCGACGAGGCGCTGGGGCAGGCGCTGCTGAAGCGCTTCCGCGACGAGGTGGTGAAGGGCACGGGCGCCGAGTTCGTCGCCGCCAAGCTGAAGGAGCGCGACGAGCGCCACGCGCGGGCCGGCGCCAGCCGCTTCATGGTCGAGCCCAACGTCAAGGAGGGCAAGGGCGGGCTTCGCGACCTGCACACCCTCTTCTGGATCGCCCGCTACCTGCATCCGGCCGACAGCCTCGACGCGCTCTTGAAGCTCGACATGTTCCAGGGCCGCGAGGTGCGCGCCTTCATCCGCGCCTTCGACTTCCTGGAGGCGGTGCGGGCGCACGTCCACTTCGTCACCGGCCGGCCGGAGGAGCGGCTCGGCTTCGACCTGCAGCCGGAGCTGGCGCGGCGGATGGGCTACGTCGACCGCCCGCGCGCCGACGGCGACAACACCCCGGCGGTCGAGCGCTTCATGCGCCGCTACTTCCTGATCGCCCGCGAGGTCGGGGCGCTGACCCGCGTCTTCTCCGCCAAGCTGGAGGCCGAGCACCTGAAGACGGCGCCGAAGGGGCTGTCGCGCTTCCTGCCCGGCCGCGGCCGCGGCCGGCGCAAGGCGCTCGACGCGCCCGGCTTCCTGATCGACGGCGGGCGGCTGTCGGTCGAAGGCGCCCAGACCTTCGAGGGCGATCCGGCCAACCTCATCCGCCTGTTCGCCATCGCCGACCAGCGCGACCTCGACCTGCATCCGGACGCCTTCACCGCCGCTACCCGCGGCCTCGCCTTCATCACCTCGAAGGTGCGGCGCGACCCGGCCACGGCGCAGGTGTTCCTGGACCTTTTGGCGCGCGGGCGAAATCCGCGCCGGACGCTGGAGCTGATGAACGAGGCCGGCGTGCTCGGCCGCTACATCCCCGAGTTCGGCCGCATCGTCGCGCAGATGCAGTTCAACATGTACCACTCGTACACGGTCGACGAGCACACGCTGCGCGCGGTCGGCATCATCGCCGACATCGCCGCCGGGCGCTTCGAGGGCGACCATCCGCTCTGCACCTCGATCATGCCGCTGATCGAGGACCGCGAGGCGCTGTTCCTGGCCATGCTGCTGCACGACACCGGCAAGGGCGGCGCCGGCGGCCAGGAGGTGGCCGGGGCCCGCGCGGCGCGGCAGGCCTGCGAGCGGATGGGGCTCGGCCGCGCCAAGACCGAGCTGGTGGCCTGGCTGGTCGAGCACCACCTGATCATGAGCGACACCGCCCAGAAGCGCGACGTCGCCGACCCGGCCACCGTCGCCGCCTTCGCCCGGGTGGTGGAGAACCCCGAGCGGCTGCGGCTGCTGCTGATCCTGACGGTGGCCGACATCCGCGCGGTCGGCCCCGGCGTCTGGAACGGCTGGAAGGGGCAGCTGCTGCGCGAGCTCTACGGGGCGACCGAGACGGTGTTCCGCGGCGGCCGGCGGCCGGACGCGGCCGGCCTTGCCCGGCGCCGGCTGGAGGCGCAGGCCTACGACGCCCGCACCGCCCTGGTCGCCGCCGACGGGGACGCCCGCGCCTGGGCGACCGCCATGGAGGACGCCTACTTCGCCGCCTTCCCCGCCGAGGA
>DASXEN010000115.1:0-20981 GCA_036490095.1 Caulobacteraceae bacterium | reverse complement strand
GGTGAAGGACATCGGCTACGAGCAGCACGGCTTCCACTGGGCCACTGCTGACTTCGCCTGCTACCTGCACGCCCAGTCCGCCGACATCGCCATGGGCGTGGACGCGGCCGGCAACAAGGACGAGGGCGCCGGCGACCAGGGGATCATGTTCGGCTACGCCACCGACGAGACGCCGGAGCTGATGCCGGCGACGCTGCAGTATTCGCACAACATTCTGAAGAGCCTCGCCGCCGCCCGCCACTCCGGCGCCGAGCCGGGCCTGGAGCCCGACGCCAAGAGCCAGGTGACGCTGCACTATGAGGACGATCGTCCGGTGCGGGCTGCGTCGATCGTGCTCTCGACCCAGCACCGCGAGGGCCTCAGCCCCGCCGACGTCGCCGACATCGTGCGGCCCTACATCCTCAAGGTGTTCCCCGAGGGCCTGGTCACCGACGAGACCGAGTGGCACGTCAACCCGACCGGCAACTTCGTCATCGGCGGCCCGGACGGCGACTGCGGCCTCACCGGGCGCAAGATCATCGTCGACACCTACGGCGGCGCGGCCCCGCACGGCGGCGGCGCCTTCTCCGGCAAGGACCCGACCAAGGTCGACCGCTCGGCCGCCTACGCCTGCCGCTACCTGGCCAAGAACGTGGTCGCCGCCGGTGTCGCGCGGAAGTGCACCATCCAGGTCGGCTACGCGATCGGCGTCTCCAAGCCGCTGAGCTTCTACGTCGACCTGCACGGGGCGACGGACGTGGACCCGGCGAAGCTGGAGAAGCTGCTGCCCGAGCTGATCGGCGGCGCCACCCCGCGGGCGATCCGCGAGCACCTGGGCCTCAACAAACCCATCTACGCCCGCACCACCGCCTACGGCCACTTCGGCCGCGCGCCCGAGGTCGACGGCGGCTTCAGCTGGGAAAAAACCGACCTCGCCGACGAAATCAGGCGGGCGCTTTAGGCCCGACGCCACCCCCAAAGACCCGCTCATCCCGGCGCAAGCCGGGACCCAGGCAGCGGCTGTTGCAAGGGCGCGCTTGCCTGGGATTGGCAGCTCGCCGCAGGCGCTTAGTCTCAACGCAGAGGCCGCAGAGAAGGCGTGGAGGTCGCAGAGGGTCTCGTTGCCCCTCCGCGTACTCTGCGCCTTCTCTGCGTCCTCCGCGGTTAGAAGCGATGCCTGACGGCATCCGCCACGCTGGACGGTTCGCGCCCCTGCAACCGCTCCTGCCTGGGTCCCGGCGTGCGCCGGGATGAGCGGGAATTTGGGGGGCTTAAGCCGCCTGGGCCTCGCCCGCCAGCGCGCCCAGCACCTTGGCGGCGGAGACCGGCTTGGCGATGTGGCCGTCCGCCCCCGCGGCTTCGCCGGCGGCGACGTGTTCGGGGAGGCAGTTGGCGGAGACGATGTAGATGGGGCGGGGGGTGCGGCCGCTGTCGGTTTCCCATTGGCGGATGCGGCGGGTGGCTTCCAGGCCGTCCATCACCGGCATCTGGATGTCCATCAGGATGGCGTCGAAGTCGCCGCCCTGGGCCGCCTGCAGCGCCTCGGCGCCGTTCCCGGCCGCGGCGTGCTCCAGGCCGGCGCTCTCCAGGATCAGCTCCAGCACCCGGCGGTTGACGGGGTTGTCGTCCACCACCAGCACGCGGGGCGCGTGGTCCTCGCCGGCGTCCGCGGGGCCGGCGGCGCCGGGGAGGTCCGCGAGCGGGAAGTCGGCCTCCAGCCAGAAGCTCGAGCCGCACCCAGGCGCGGTCTCGCAATCCAGCGTCCCGCCCATCAGCTCCGCCAGCCGCCGGCAGAGCGGCAGGCCGAGGCCGACCCCGCCGTGGTTGCGGGTGGCCGAGCCGTCGGCCTGGCGGAAGCGCTGGAACAGGCTCTCCTTCAGCGCCGGGTCGAAGCCGATGCCGGTGTCGGCCACTTCCAGCCTGAGGCGCCCGTCCGGCGCGCGCGCCGCCGCCAGGGTGACGGCGCCGGCGTCGGTGAACTTGACCGCGTTGCTGACCAGGTTGGTGAGGATTTGCCGCAGCCGCAGCGGGTCGGCCAGCACCGTGACCTGGGCCGAGGGATCGATGCGGACGTGCAGCGTCAGCCCCTTGGCGGCGGCGCGGTCGGCGAACAGGGCGGCGACGGCGGCGCAGGCGTCGGCGACGGCCACCGGCGCGGGATTGAGCCGCACCTCGCCGGATTCGACGCGCGCCAGGTCGAGGATGTCGCCCAGCAGCGCCTCCAGGGCGACGCCGGATTCGCGGATCACCTCCAGCATGCCGGCCTGCCGCTCGTTGAGTTCGGTGCCGGCCAGCACCTCGGCGATGCCCAGCACCCCGTTCAGCGGGGTGCGGATTTCGTGGCTCATGTTGGCGAGGAACTCGCTCTTGGCGCGGTTGGCGGCCTCGGCGTCGTCACGGGCCTTGGCCAGGGTCTCGGCGTGGGCGTTGGCCTCGGTGGTGTCGGTGAGGATCACCACCTTGCCGCCGTCGGGCGTCAGGCGGGCCTCCAGCCGCATCCAGCGGCCGTCGGCGAGCCGGCCCTCGCGGACCGCCGCGGCCTGCGCCGCGCGCGCCAGCTCGGTGCGGATGCCGCGCGCGCCGTCCGGCATGGCGGGCAGCGCGCCGGCGCGGTCGGCGTCCGCCAGCGCCCAGGCCAGCTCGTGCCCGGCGGCGAGCCCCTGGCCGGCGGGGCCGAGCAGGGCGGCGAAGGCGCCGTTCCAGACCAGCAGCTGCTCGGCGGCGTCGAAGAAGGCGATGCCGGACGGCAGCGCGTCCAGCGAGGCGCGGACGCTGCGGAAGGCCGCGCCCTTGGCGAACCGCTCCATCCAGATCAGGCCGCCGGCGGCCACGAAAATCAGCAGGGTCAGCACCGCCGTGACGACCGCCAGCGGACCGCGGTCGATCAGGCTGGCGCCGAGCGGGGCGACGTTGGACGGCAGCATGGTGGTGGCCGCCATGGCGGTGAAGTGCAGGCCGACGATGGCCAGCAGCAGCAGCAGCGGCGGCGCCGCCCGGCGCACCAGGCCGGGTCGCCCGTCGTCCGCCGCCAGCGCCGCGGCCGCGCCGACCGCGCCGATGACGATCGAGGCGACCACGAAGCCCGGGCTCCACAGCAGCTCGCCCTGCAGGCGCACGGCGGCCATGCCGATGAAGTGCATGGCGGCGACGCTGAGGCCGACCACCAGGCCGCCGACGCCGCGGATGGCTGGGCCGCGCCAGCCCGGCGCAGGCCGCAGCGCCAGCGCGAAGCCGGCGGCCGTGCCGATCACCGCGATCACCCAGGACGCCAGCGTCGGCGCCAGTTCGTAATGAATATTCAGGCTGGGCTCGTAGGCCAGCATGGCGATGAAGTGGGTCGCCCAGACGCCGGAACCGCCGACGAAGCCGGCGAGCCCGGTCCAGGCCGCCCAGGCGTGCGGCGCGCGGCGGGCATGGCGGAAGAAGCCAAAGGCGCTGACCGCGGCGACCAGGCAGATCAGGGCGGCGAGCGCCACGAACCGCAGGTCGTGCTCCTGGCGGATGCAGTTGAGGACGGTGAACAAGCCGGCGCTTCCTTAGGCGTTACCCAATTCGAGTAGGCCAACAAGCTTACTGATTTCTCACCGCGTCTTGCGACGTATTGACGAACGCCCGCGATGGTTTAGCGAACTGTCGCCACACGCGCGTCTGGCGTGTTCCGTAGTGTGAATGCGCCCTCATGCGGCAGTGCGCGCCGGCCTTGCCGCGGTGCGGCGGCGCGCCTAAGCCGCGCGAATGTCCGAGACCGTCACCGTCGATCCGGCGCCGGCGTCCGAGCAGCCGCTGCTGCAGGGGCTGATGCAATTCTATCAATACGACTTCTCGGAGCTGGAGCCGGACGGCTCGCCCGAGCTCGACTTCAACGCCGCGGGCCTGCTCGAGCCCTACCGCTACCTGCCCGACTACTGGACCGAGGCGGGCCGCATCCCGCTGGTGATCCGGCGCGGCGGCAAGCCGGCCGGCTTCGCCCTCGTCAACCGCCGCTTCCACCTGGGCGGCGAGGCCGACCGCAACATGGCCGAGTTCTTCGTGGCCCGGAAACACCGCCGCCACGGCGTCGCCAGCCAGGCGGTGCGGCTGATCCTCGCCGCCTATCCCGGCCGCTGGGAGGTGGCCGTGCTTGCCCGCAACCCCGGCGCGCTGGCCTTCTGGCCCCGCGCCATCGCCGCCGCGCCGAACGTGTCGGCCATCGTCCGCCACGACGGCGACGTGGGGGATTGGCCCGGACCGGTGTGGAGTTTCGTGGCGGGCTAGCGGCGCGAGGCCTGCCAGGGCCGGCGATGGTCCCCACCATCGCCTGCGGGAGCCGGCCGAGGTCTACCTTCTGCTGAAATACCTGCACGTGCTGGGGGCGGTGACCATCCTCGGCACGGGCGCCGGCATCGCCTTCTTCATGCTGATGGCCGACCGCACGGGCGACGCCGCCTTCGTCGCGCTCGCCATCCTGCCGGAGCGCTGACGCGCCGCTACCGGGTCTTGTTGTAGACGTAGTCCTCGCGCGCGCCGCCGGCGCCGCGCAGGCCGGCGGGGAGGGGGGCGCGGGCGGCGTTGAGCTTGCCGTGCGCCTCCAGCGCCGCGTCGTCCTCCCACAGCTCCAGCAGGGTGAGCTTGTCCGGGTCGAGGGCGCTGCGGAACACCTCGAACTGCAGGCAGCCCGGCTCGGCCATCACCTCCTGGCAGCGGCCCTTGAACGCCTCGGCGAACTCGGCGCCTTTGCCGGGCGCGGCGTTGATGGTGATGATCAGGCGGACGGGCATGGCGGTATCCAGTGCGGTTCGTGTGGGTTGGCGGTGATGGGTGGGCGTGGGCGTGTAGAGGGCCACGGAAAACACGGAGAGCACGGACGAACTCGCATCTCGCACCCACCCGCGGGCGCCTACACCGTCAGCGCCTTGGCGCCGTAGCGGTCCTGGAAGGCGGCGGTGTCGATCTCCTCCAGCAGGGTACGGCCGGCCAGCACGTCGGCCTTCCAGGCCTCGTGGGCGGGGATGTTGGCGTGGAACTCGCCCATCACCTCCTCGGCGAACAGCTCCAGGCTGTCGCAGATGTCCTGGTGGCTGTTGCGGCCGGCCTGGTTGAGCAGGATCACCTGGTCGATGTGGCTCTGCTCGAACTTGCGCAGCTTCCTGCGGATGGTCTCCGGCGAGCCGATCAGACCGCCGCTCAGCGCCCGCTCGGCCTGGTCAGCGTTGGCGGCCTTCCACTTCAGGTACTCGTCCCACATGTTGACCGCGCCCGGCGGCGGGCGCGAGCGGTCGGCGCTGTTGTAGTAGCGCAGGCAGAACTGGAAGAAGGTCGCGCCGTCGGCCTTGGCCCGCGCCTCCTCGTCGGTGGGCGCGCACATGAACATCGAGACCAGGGCGATGTTCGGGTTGGTCGGATAGTCCGCCAGCTTGGCGAGGCGCTTGGTGACGCCGTTGTAGTAGGCGTGCACCCAGGCGTGGGCGGCGTCGGCGCTGACGAACTGGAACCCCAGCGCGCCGATGCCCTTCTCGCCGGCGTAGGCGATGGTCGGCAGCTGCGAGCAGGCGGTCCAGAGCGGCGGATGCGGCTTCTGGCGCGGCTTCGGCAGCACGTTGCGCAGCGGGAAGTCGAAGTACTGGCCGTGGTACTCGACGCCGCCGTCGCCAAACATCGGCACGAGGCAGCGCACCGCGTCCTCGAAGATCGCCCGCTTCTCGTCGAAGCGCACCTTGAACGGCGTCAGCTCGGTGATCGAGGCGCTCTCGCCCATGCCGAGCTCGACTCTGCCGCCCGAGATCAGATCCAGCGCCGCGACCTTCTCGGCCACCTTGGCCGGGTGGTTGGTCGTGAGCTGGAAGATGCCGTGGCCGAGCCGGATGCGTTTGGTGCGCTGGCTGGCGGCCGACAGGAACACCTCCGGCGACGAGGAGTGGGAGTACTCCTCCAGGAAGTGGTGCTCCACCTCCCAGGCGTAATCGTAGCCGAGCGCGTCGGCCAGCTCGAGCTGCGCCAGCGCGTTCTGGTAGAGTTCGTACTCGCTGTCCGGCCCCCAGGGCCGGGGCAGCTGCAACTCATAGAAGATGCCGAACTTCATCCTTGGTCTCGCTCCCGCCGCAAGGGCCTGCTCTTGAAGGCGGCGTCGGCGGCGGGGCCAGCCTAGCCCAACCCCGGAAAGCCGCCTAGCGGCGCCCCACTATGGAGTAGTTCGCGAGAAAATCGTGGACCGCGGCGGCGATTCTGGCCTTTCCGCGCGTTCTGAGTCAGTCTTTGCGGGGAGGGCCGGCAAATCCTGGCGAAACTACTAGGGTATTTCAACTGCCTGTTGCGCGGCCACGACTGGCGCGTCAGCCGCAAGCGTCAGGGATATCTGACGTGCCGCAAGTGCCGGGCGCAGCGGCGCATTCCCTGACCCGGCTGCTTTCGGCGCCCTCGTCTATTGGCCGCGGCGCGTGTAATGGCGGCGTCGATGACCGAGACCCGCTCGCCCCTGAAGGTCCTGCGCAGCGCCCGCCGGGTCGGCGCGCGCCGCCGCGCGCTGCTCGTAGAGGCGTGCGTCTGGCTGCTGGTGAGCCGGCTGGCGCTGATCTTCATCCCGTTTCCGAAGCTGGCCGGCCGGCTCGGCGCCTTCGTGCCCCCGGCCGACCCGCGCGTCGCCGCCGCCGCCGCGCCAGGATCGCCGGAGGCCGTCGCGCTCGCCAAGGAGGTCAGCTGGGCGGTGGTGCGGGGCGCCGCGCACGTGCCGTTCCGCGCCGTCTGCCTGCCGCAGGCCATGGCCGCCCAGATCATGCTGCGCCGCCGCGGCGTCGCCTGCGTCATGCACTTCGGCGCCCAGCGGGGGCAGCACAGGCCGCTCGACGCCCACGCCTGGCTGGACGCCGCCGGCGTGAAGGTCACCGGCTATCCGATCGGCCGCGGAATGACCGAGATCGCCTGCTTCGTCTGACGACGAGGCGCGCGCCGCCGCTCAACTGTTTGTCGAGTACAGCAGGCCGTCGGAACCCGTGAACGACAGGGTGAGCTCAGTTTCCGCGAGACTGAATCCGGTGATTTCCGGTTTCGCCCAGGAGCGCTTGCTTGCCCTGATCTCGACCAGGCCTGTAGAATTTTGATTTTCTTGCTCTGACGGCATGTCGATTCACCCTCTTACCCAAAACGAGGCCATCGCTAGCAGCGGCCGTTGCCTACAGCAAGCGCAGGCGCGGGGCGCTGGCCTGGCCGCCGAGACGCGGTATCCGGGCGCCGGCTTGCGGCGACGCGCCTATTCGACCCCCGGCCCCTGATGCGGGATGGCGAGCGAAGCGCAAGCGAGGCGGCGGGTTGACTCGCCTGCTGACTTTTTTGGACGTTTCGGCTTCCCGGCGGCGCAAGGCCGACGGGACGTGAAGGGGGAGGGGATGGATGCAATCCGCGGGCTGTTTCAGCGCGCGCCCCGCCCGCTCACGGCCCGGGAGCGCGGCTTCCTCGGGCTTCGGGGCGACGCCGGCGAGCAGGGCTCGCCCTGCTGGCTGGCGGGCGGGGCCGGGGTCGAAGCCGGCCCGGACGACGGCCGTTTCGTGGCCGCCGGCGCGCTGCGCAACCGCCGAGAGCTGACCGCCGAGCTCGGCCCGGCGGCGGACGACGCCGCGCTGATGCGGCTGGCCTGGCTGCGCTGGGGCGAGGCGGCGCCGGAGCGGCTGATCGGCGACTGGTGCTTCGCCGCCTGGCGGCCGGACGCGCGGCGGCTGGTGCTCGTCCGCGACCAGTTCGGCGCGACCCCGCTCTATTACGTCGACGCCGGCGCGACGTTCGCCTTCGCGTCGTCGCGCCAGGCGCTGGCCCGCCTGGCGCCGGCGCCGCGGGAGCTGGACGAGCTCTACCTGGCGCGGGTGCTGATCGGCTGGCCGGCCCCGGACGGCGGCGCGACCGCCGAGCGTCAGCTGCGCCGCCTGCCGCCGGCGCATGTGCTGGCGGCGACGCCTGGGGGCGCCGAGACCCGCGTCTACTGGCGCCTGGAGGAGACGCCGCAGCTGCGGCTGCCGCGCCGCGAGGACTATGTGCGCGGCTTCCTGGAGGTGTTCGACCGGGCGGTCGGCGAGTGCCTGCCGGCCTCCGGCGCTGTGGGCGCGATGCTGAGCGGCGGGCTCGATTCCGGCGCCGTCGCCGCCACCGCCGCGGGCCTGCTGGGCGCCGAGGGCCGGCGCCTCGACGCCTTCACCTCGGTTCCGCTCGGCGACACGCGCCCCTACGTCGGCCGCCGCTTCGGCGACGAGCTGCCGCTGGCCCGCGCCACCGCCGACGCCGCCGGCATAGACCTGCACCCGATCGACGCGGCGGGCCTGACGCCCATCGCCGCGATCCGCGCCGCGCTCGACCTCGCGGGCGAGCCGCTGCACGCCACCGCCAACCTCTACTGGATGATCCAGCTGGGCTGCACCGCCGCGGCGATGGGCTGCCAGGCGCTGCTGGTCGGCCAGATGGGCAACGGCGCCGTCTCGTGGCAGGGCGATCCGGCCTCGCAGCCGCCGACGGCGCTCTGGCGCGCGATGGGGCCGCGCACGCGGCTGCGGCAGCTGCTCGGCGCGCTGAAGCCGTACGCGCTGCAGACCCGCAGCTGGCGGCGGCAGGCGGCGCCCGACCCGGCGCTCACCGCCCTCGCGCCCGAACTGGCCCGCCGCCTCGACCTGGTGGGGCGCTGGGAGGCCAGCGCCGACGCCCTCCCGCCGCGCTCGCCGCGCGAGGCGCAGCTGCGCACGCTGGGACCGGCGCGTAGCTTCGGCGGCGCGCTGCAGGCCGAGCTGGCGCCCGGCGTGCCGATCCGCGACCCCACCGCCGATCCGCGCGTGCTCGCCTACTGCCTCTCGGCGCCGGACCGCGTCTTCATCGACCCCGGCACCGGCCTCGACCGCTGGCTGATCCGCGCGGCCATGGCCGGCCGGCTGCCGGATGAGGTGCGGCTCAATCGCCGCCGCGGCCGCCAGGCGGGCGACCTGGTCCCGCGGCTGCGCGCCTGCGCCGACGAGGTCGAAGCGTCGCTGGACGAGGTGGCCGCCGGCGCGGCGGCCGAGTATCTCGACATAGGCCGGCTGCGCTTCGCCTGGGCGGGCGTGCGGGCCGAGGACTCGCCCGCGGCGCACCGGCTCGCCGCCGCGGTGCTGCTGCGAGGCCTGATGGCCGGGCTGTTCGTGAACGGCTTCGGCAAGCCGCCGGCCGGCGCGGACTGATCGCCGCTGCCGCGCGCGGCCGAATGTGCTAGCGCTGGCTCAAGGCTCGCCAAGGGGGTGTCGATGGGCCACGACGTCTTTGTCAGTCACTCGACGCTGGACAAGCTGGCGGCCGACGCCGTCTGCCATGGGCTGGAGGCCAAGGGCATCCGCTGCTGGATGGCCCCGCGCGACCAGATCGCCGGCAAGGCCTACGGCGAGCAGATCACCGAGGCGATCCGCGGCGCCCGGGTGATGGTGCTGGTGTTCTCCGACAACGTGAACAAGTCGCAGGCGGTGCTGAACGAGATCAATCTGGCGGCCGGCGCCAACGTCACCATCGTGCCGTTCCGCATCGCCAGCGTCGAGTTCAACCCCGAGCTCAACTACTACCTGGGGCGCACCCACTGGCTGGACGCCTTCCCGCAGCCGGTCGACGCCTACATCGACGCGCTGGCCGCCACCATCCAGCGCAACCTGCCGACGCCGGCCGCCGACGCCGCGCCGGCCGTGCCCGCAACGCCCCCGCCCGCCGCCGCCGTCGCCGCGGCGCCGGCCGCCGTCGCGACGCCGCCGCCGGCCAAGACCAACTACATGCCGCTGCTGATCATCGTCGCGGTGTTCGCCTTCGTGCTGGTGATCGTGCTGGTGGCCACGCACGGCCCCGGGCCGTCACCGGCGCAGGAGCAGGCCACCAAGGCCATCAGCCAGGCGCTCGCCAACGCGATCCAGACGGGCGCCAAGGACGATGACGACGACCGGCCGCCGCAGGTCGGCCCGGCCGGCGCGCCGCAGCCGCCGCGCGGCGACGGCTCGGAGCTGGCGCCGGTCGGCCAGCCCAATCCCGGCGCGGTGACCTTCTACGAGAACGAGCTGCAGCCCGGCGGCCCGCCGGCCGCGCTGCAAGGGGCGACGGTGATCAACACCGTGCAGCTGCTGCAGAACCTGCGCGCCCGCGACGCCGGCGCGGCGCCGTTCTGGCTGATCGACGCGCGCGGCTGCACCCAGGAGACGACGCTGCCGACCGCGATCTGCCTCACCAGCAACTCGCTGCAGGAGCTGGAGGCCAAGGCGCCCGACAAGGCCACCCAGCTGGTGATCTTCTGCCACGACGGGGCCTGCCCGATGTCGTTCAACCTCGCCTCGCAGGCGGTGGCGGCCGGCTACACCGATGTTCTCTGGTACCGCGGCGGGGTGAACGCCTGGGCCGCGTCCGGCGAGCCGACGGTGAGCCGCGCCGGGGGCGGGCCATAGCCGCGCCCAAGGCGCCCGCCCTGCGCCCGCGCGCCGACGGGCTGCTGGACGCCGACGTCCTGCCGCAGCTGCCGCTGATGGCGCCGCGGCTGCAGGGCGAGCTGGCGGCCGACGGATCGCTGACCCTGTCGATCTGGGGCGCGGGCGAGGTCGGGCGGCTGCGGCCGGAGGGATTGCACGGGCCGTTCGTGGCGGGGCCGAACCGCCTCGAGGGCCGCGGCGGCGGCCTCTACGCGGCGCAGTCGGCGCCGGCGCTGGCGCTGAAGGGCGCGCGGGCCGACGATGTCTGGCCGAGCGGGATCGGCGGCTTCATCGTCGAGCCGCGCGGGCCGGACGTGGTGATCGCCATCGGCGCCGACGAGGCCGAGGCGGCGGCGGCGCTGCGTCTGGACGTGGCCGCCATCGTCGCCGAGGCGGGCGCGCATGTGGCCCGCTGCGACCTTGCGCCTACGGGCGAGCCGCTGCTGCGCAGCATGGTGCTGCAAGGCGCGCACGCGGCGCTGTCGTCGGTGCGCCAGGACCGCCGCGGCGGCTTCGCCGGCCTGGCCGCGGGCCTGATCTACTCCAACCCGCCGCGCACCTACTTCCGCGACGGCTACTGGACGCTGCAACTGCTGCTGCGCGTGGCCCCGGACGTGGTGACCGCCGAGATCGAGCTGCTGGCAGGGCAGATCTCGCCCGAGGGCGAGGCGCCCAGCGCCGCCATAGTCGGCGGCGCCCACGCCGAGGCGTTCGAGGAGCGGCGGCTCGCCGACGCGGCGTTCGCGGCCATCCACTGGCGGCCGGGCGAGTTCTGGAGCGACCACTTCGACAGCCCGCTGTTCTTCGTGCTGGCGCTCGCCGACCACGTGGCGGCCACCGGCGACGACACCCTGGCGCGCCGCCACTGGCCGAAGCTGGTGGCCATCTACCGCCGCTACCTGCCCCTGCGCGGCCCGGCGGGCCTGCCGGTGAAGCCGCACAACGACCGCGACTGGGCCGACAACGTCGCCCGGGACGGGCTGGTCGCCTACGACCTCGGCCTCTGGGTCGGCGCGCTGGACGCGCTGGCGCGGCTCGGCCCCTCGATCGATCCGCCGCTGGCCGACGCGGCGCGCGACGAGGCGGGCGCGGCGCGCGCCGCCATCGCGGCGCTCTGGCGCGGCGACCGCTATGCCGACTACGTGCGCCCGGACGGCTGGACCGAGGCCCACCTGGCGCTCGACGCGCTGATGCTGCTGCGCTTCGACGCGGCGCCGGACGGCCACGCCCGCGCCATGCTGGAGGCGTGCCGCGCCGGCCTGGAGAGCCGCCGCAACGCGGACCAGCCGCACGGCGACTTCGGCATGCTCTGCGCCTGGCCGCCGTTCGCCGACCACGGCGCCCTGCGCGCCAAGTCGACCTTTCCCTTCCGCTACCACAACGGCGGCGAGTGGCCCTGGCTCGACGCCGTCTACGCCGCCGAACGCCTGCGCCGCGGCCTTCCCGGCTGGCGCTACCCGCTGCTGCGCTGGTGGGAGGTGTGTCTGGAGCACGGCTGGGCCGGCCCGGTCGAGCACTACTCCGTCCCCTACGGCCGCGGCTCGCTGCTGCAAGCCTGGTCCAGCCTGCCGGCGGCAACGGCGCTCGCCCACATGGCCGCGATCGAGGCGGGTGACGCGGAGGGTTAGCTCACCCTCCGCTCTTGCCCGCAAAAGCGGGGACCCAGGCTTTTTTCTGAAAGCTTCGCGCCCTCCGATAGAACACCTGGGTCCCCGCTTTCGCGGGGAAAAGCGGGTGTCGGGACCGGTTAAGCCGCTTCGACGCCCGCCTCCGCCGCATTGTCGGTCAGCCGGGCCAGCTCCGCCAGCAGCTGCGCGGGGGAGAAGGGTTTGGCGACGATGCCGTTCATGCCGGCGGCGAGGCAGGCTTCGCGCTGGTGGCGCATCACGTCGGCGGTGAGGGCGACGATCGGGGCGAGGGCGGCCGGGACGTCGAGGGCGCGGATGCGGCGGGTGGCTTCCAGCCCGTCCATGCCGGGCATGTTGACGTCCATCAGCACCAGGTCGAAGGCGCGGGCCTGCACCGCCTCGATGGCCGCCGGGCCGCTCTCGACCGCCTCGGCGCTCGCGCCGAGCGCCTCCAGCGACTTGACGCCCACCAGCCGGTTGACCCGGTTGTCGTCGACCACCAGCACCACCAGGCCGGCCAGCGGCGCCTCGCCCAGCTCGGCGGCGGCGTCCTGCGGCGCGGCGGCGGGCGGTGCGGCGACCTCGAACCAGAAGGTCGAGCCCTGGCCCTCGCGGCTGCGGAAATCCAGCTCGCCGCCCATCAGCCGCGCCAGCTGGCGCGAGATGGCGAGGCCGAGGCCGGTGCCGCCGAACTTGCGCGCCGGGCCGGCGTCGGCCTGCTCGAAGCGGCCGAACAGGCGCCCGCGCGCCGCCTCGGGCACGCCGATGCCGCTGTCCTCGATCTCGAAGCGCAGCCGCGGCGCGCCGGCCGCGCCCTCCGCCGAAACCCGCACGGTGACGCCGCCCGCCTCGGTGAACTTCACCGCGTTGCCCACGACGTTGAACAGGATCTGCCGCAGCCGCACCGGGTCGAGCTCGGCCCAGCGGACGCCGACGCCGATCTCAGCGCTCAGCGCCAGGCCCTTGGCCGCGGCCTGCGGGCGCAGCAGGCTGACGACGCCGATGGTGACCGCCGCGGGGTCGGTCGGGGCGGGGGCCAGCTCCAGCTTGCCCGCCTCGATCTTGCTGAAGTCGAGTACGTCGTTGATCAGCTCGGAGAGCATGCCGGTGCAGCCCAGCGCCTCTTCCAGCAGCTGGCGGCCCTCGTCGCTGAGGCCCTCGCGGCGCAACAGGTTGAGCACGCCGACGATGCCGTTCATCGGCGTGCGGATCTCGTGGCTGACCGAGGCGAGGAAGTCCGACTTGGCCCGCGTCGCCGCGTCGAGCCGCTGGGCCAGCGCGCTGGCCGCGTCGCGGGCCTTGGCGAAGTCGGTGATGCTGACCGAGAGGCCGAACATCTCGTAGCGGCCCGACGGCAGCTTGGCGCCGGCGCGGTAGAGCACCTTCAGGTGCGTCCAGCCGCCCTCGGCGTTGCGGTAGCGCATCTCCGACTCGGCCGAGCCGCCCTCGCGGGTGATGCGCTCGCGGATTTCGGTGTCGAGGCCGCGGTCGTCGTCGTGCTGCAGCTGCGCCAGCGCCGCGGTCGGCACCGGCGCGCTGATGCCCTCGTGGCCGAGCGAGAGCTCGCTGGAGAAGTAGTAGACGTCGGCGTCCGGGTCGTAGCGCCAGGGGCCGATCTCGGCGTCGTGCATCAGCTGGGCGCGCACCCCGTGCGCCAGCCGCAGCTGGTCGGCGGCCAGGTGGGCCTCGGTGATGTCGGTGAGGGCGGCGATCTGGCCGTCGCCGTGG
This sequence comes from Caulobacteraceae bacterium, assembly GCA_036490095.1. Lineage (GTDB taxonomy): Bacteria > Pseudomonadota > Alphaproteobacteria > Caulobacterales > Caulobacteraceae > Acaudatibacter. Next base: position 7,228 of record DASXEN010000115.1, on the reverse strand, counting down.
GCGGTGCGCGTGATCTTGAAGGCGCGCTCGCCGCCGTCGCGGCGCAGGCGGAACACCGTGCCGTAGCCGGTGTCGGCGCTGGCGACGCCGGCCGCTTCGAAGAGGGCTTCCAGTTTGCGGCCGGCGACGCGGCCGCCGACCGGCAGGAAGGCGGCGAACGCGCGGTTGGCGGCGCGCACCCGGCCACGCGCATCCAGCACGACCAGCGGCATCGGCAGGTCGTCGATCGCAAGCGCGAGCGTGGCGGGAACGGAGGCGCGGGGCATGCGGCGTCGTCTCTGGCGTCCGCCGAGGCTAAGTCGGGCGGCTTAAGAAACCGAAACCACGCCTGCGACAGGCCGACACACCCGCCGGCGAGGCGGCGTCCGCCTCACCGGCAAAGGGGGCTTCGGACTACTTCAGGTGCTTGGCGAGATGCTTGTTCATCTCGAACATGCTGACCGCGGACTTGCCGTCGAACACCGCCTTCAGCTTGTCGTCGGCGAGGATCTCGCGCTTGTTCTGGGGATTCTGCAGGTTGTGCTGCTTGATGTAGGCCCAGATCTTGGAGACGACGTCGCCCCGGGTGATCTGACCCGCCCCGACCACGGCCGCGAGCTGCGGCGAGGGGGTCAGCGGCTGCTGCAGGGCGTTTGCTTTCTTTTCGGCCATGATTGTTCTCGGCTCCTGGAAGACGCGAGGCGCAGCCCGCTAGGCCGGGCGGCGAGTCGCTGAAGGGAAGCTAGAGGCGCATGACGTTTCTGTCATCTATTCGTATTGACGGCGCATCCCCCAATTTGGACCTCAGCGCCCGGTAAACTGCGCCGGCCGCTTCTCCATGAAGGCGCGCATGCCTTCCGCAGCGTCCTGGCTGCGCATCAGCGGCAGCAGTTGCAGGAAGACGTGATGGACGTGGTCGTTGAAGGTTTCGGTCAGGCCCATGCGCATCATCCGCTTGGAGGCCTGCACCGCCAGCGGCGCGTTGGCGGCGATCTCCAGCGCGAGCGAGCGCGCCGCGCCGGCCAGCTCGGCGTCGTCCACAACCTGCGAGACCAGGCCCATCTGCAGGCATTCGTCCGCCGTCAGGGTGCGGCCGGTGAAGATCAGCTCGGCCGCCTTCGACCAGCCCAGCAGCCGCGGCAGGAACCAGGTGCCGCCGCTTTCCGGCACGATGCCGCGTTTGGTGAAGGCCGCGGCCATCTTGGCGCCCCTGGCCATCACCCGGATGTCGCAGCCGAGCGCGGTGTCCATGCCGTAGCCGGCGGCCGAGCCGTTCAGGGCGCAGATGGTCGGCTTGCCGAGGTTGAACAGCACGGTCGGCGGGGTGTTGCGCAGGTCGAGGTCGGCCGCGTTCGAGGCGCCGGAGGTGATGCCGCTGCCAGCGGGCCGCGTCACCTCCGAGAGGTCGAGCCCGGCGCAGAACGCCCTCCCTGTGCCGGTCAGCACGATCACGCGGACGTCGCGGTCGGCGTCGGCCTCCAGCAGGCGCTGGGTGAGCTGGCTCAGCATCGGCCCGGAGATGGTGTTCATCCGCTCCGGGCGGTTGAGGGTGATGGTGGCGACGTGGTCGGCCACCGCGTAGAGCACCTCCGCGCCTTGAGCCTCGGGCTTGGCCGCCGCCTGTGCTGTGCCGTCCATCTCCGTCGTCTCCGCTGAGCCTTGTCGGCGGCCATCCGGGCGGCGCGGGCGGGCGTTGTCAATCCCGGCCGCGCGGGCTACGGCGCCGGCGGGGCGGCCGAGTGGGGAGCGAAGGCGTGGAAATCCGCATCCTGGGCGGCGCCGACATCGCGGCCCTGCTGCCGATGCCGGCCTGCATCGAGCTGATGGGCCGCACGCTGGCCGCGGTGTCGGCGGGCCGCGCCACCCTGCCGCCGCGCACGGTGACGCCGGTGTCGGCCGGGAACTTCCTCGGCAATATGCCGGGCGCGCTCGGCGAGCCGGCGTGCTTCGGCGTCAAGCTCATCAGCCTGTTTCCCAACAACCCGGCGGCCGGGCTCTCGTCGCACCTCGGCCTGGTGCTGCTGTTCGAGGCTGAGCACGGCCGGCCGGTGGCGCTGCTGGACGCCGCCGAGCTCACCGCCATCCGCACGGCCGCCGCCAGCGGCCTCGCCACCCGGCTGCTGGCCCGCGAGGATGCGGGCGACCTCGCCATCCTCGGGTCCGGCGAGCAGGCGCGCAGCCACCTGGAGGCGATGCTGGCCGTGCGGCCGATCCGGCGGGTGCGGGTGTGGTCGCGCACCGCGGCGCACGCCGCGGCCTTCGCGGCCGCGCAAGGCGCGCGCCACGGCCTCGCCATCGAGACCGCGCCCGACCCCCGCGCCGCGGTGGAAGGCGCCGACATCGTCTGTACGCTGACCGCCTCGCGCACGCCGGTGCTGGAGGGCGCGTGGCTGGCGCCCGGCGCCCACGTCAACGCCGCCGGGGCCAGCCGTCCCGACGCCACCGAGCTCGACACCGAGGCGGTGGTCCGCGCGCGCTATTTCGTCGACTACCGCGACTCCACCGTCCGCGAGGCTGGCGACTACCTCGCCGCGCTGGCCGCCGGGGCGATCACGCCGGACCACATCCTGGCCGAGATCGGCGAGGTGGCGTCGGGCGCCAAGCCGGGCCGGCGCGCAGCCGACGAGATCACCATCTTCCGCTCGCTCGGCATCGCCGCCGAGGACCTCGCCGCCGCCCACTATGTGCTGGAGGCCGCGCAGGCGGCCGGCGCCGGCCAGACCGCGACACTCTGAGATGGCCCTGCGCCTGCCCACCGCCGCCGACGTGGAGGCCGCCCGCGCCAACGTCGCCGGCTACGCGCGCCGCACGCCGCTGTGGCGGCTGGACGCGCCGGCGCCGCCCGGTGTCACCGTCTGGCTGAAGCTGGAGACACTGCAGCCGCTCGGCTCGTTCAAGATCCGCGCGGCGGTGAACGCGCTGAAGTGCAGGGACCCGGCGTCGCTCAGGGGCGGGGTGCTGGGGGCCAGCGCCGGCAATTTCGGGCTCGGCCTGGCGCTGGCGGCCAGGCAGGTCGGCGTGCCGGTGACCATCGTCGCCCCCGAGACCGCCGCCGAGACCAAGGCCGAGGCGCTGCGGGCGCTGGGCGCCACGGTGATCCGCGTGCCGTTCGACGACTGGTGGCAGGTGCTGACCACGCGCCGCTTCGAGGGCGCCGAGGGGGTCTTCTTCCACCCGGTGGCCGAGACGGAGGTGGTGGCCGGCAACGCCACCATCGGCGCGGAGATCGTCGAGGACCTGCCGCGCTTCGACGCGGTGGTGGTCCCGTTCGGCGGCGGCGGGCTGATCAGTGGGATCGGCTCGGTGGCGCGCCGGCTCGCCCCCGGCGCGCGGATGATCGCCGTGGAGTCGCCCTCGTCGCAGCCGGCGGCGGCGGCGCTGGCGGCGGGCGGACCGGTGGCCGTGCCGCACAGGCCGAGCTTCGTCGACGGCATCGGCAGCACCACGGTGCTGGCCGAGATGTGGCCGCTGGTGCGCGAAACGGTCGACCGGGCGGTCATGGCCTCGTTCGACGAGATCGCCGCCGCCATCCGCCTGCTGGCCGCCCGCCACCATGTGATCGCCGAGGGGGCCGGGGCGGCGCCGGTGGCCGCCGCGCTGGCCGGCCGGGCCGGGGAGGGCGACATCGTCTGCGTTGTCTCCGGCGGCAACCTCGATGCGGCCAAGCTGGCGACCATCCTGCAAGGTGGGACGCCGGCCTGATGCTCGCGCCGGCCGACCTGCCGCGGGTGGTCTTCGGCTGCGGCAACTTCGGCGGCATGGGCTCGGCGCCGGCGCTGCGCGCGCACGGCGACGGCCGCGAGCAGGCCTTCGCCCTGCTGGACCACGCCCGCGATCTGGGCCTGACCCGCTTCGACACCGCCAACACCTATGGCGGCGGCGCCAGCGAGCGCTTCCTCGGCGACTGGCTGGCGCGCCAGGATCCGGGCTTCCGCGCCCGCGCCGAGGTGGCGACCAAGGTTGGCAACCCCTACGGCGCGCCGCCCGGTGAGCGGCCGCTGAGCAGCGGCGAGGTGGCCCGCCATGTCGACGAATCGCTGCGGCGCCTGCGCCTGGAGCGCATCGGCCTCTACTACCTGCATGAATTCGATCCGCTGACGCCGCTGGAGGAGACGCTGGCGGCGCTGGAGCGGGCGCTGGCGGCCGGCAAGATCGCCGCCTTCGGCGTCTCCAACGCCAGCCTGGCCGACCTGCAGGCCGTGCTGCGCCTGGCCGCCACAGGTCCGCTGCGCGCCGCCTTCACCCACGTGCAGAACGAGTTCAGCCTGGTCTTCCAGCGCGACCTGGCCGAGGTGATCCCGCTCTGCGTCCGCGAGGGACTGGGCTACGTCGCCTTCAGCCCGCTCGCCGGCGGCCTGCTGACCGGCAAGTACAAGGCGGGCGAAGCGGCGGTGGCCGGCACCCGGCTCGCCAGCGCCGCGGACCACTACGCCCACCTGGCGACGCCGCAGACCTTCGCCGCGGTCGAGGCGCTGCAACGCCGCGCCGCCGACCGCGGCTGGACCACGCCGGGCGCGGCGCTGCGCTTCGTGCTGGAGACGCCGGGGGTCGATTCGCTGATCGTCGCGCCGCGGACGATCGCGCAGTTCGACGGGTATGGGTGGGGCTGAGCGGCGGAAGCTCGTAGCTTGGCCGTGCGTGGTTCGAGACGCGCTCTGCGAGCGCTCCTCACCATGACGAGGATTGGTGCAGCCCGCCCCTAATCGTCATGGTGAGGAGCCCGCGCCAGCGGGCGTCTCGAACCACGCACCGTCAGCCCTCGCCGATCAGCGCTATCACCGCCGTCTGCAGCGCCTTGCGCGCCTGCGCCGGCGGCAGTTGCTGCTCGCGGCGCAGCCGGTTCCAGGCTTCGAAGCTGAGCAGCAGGTCGAGCGCTTCCAGCGCCGGCTTGCTCACCGCGTCCTGGGGGATCACCGCTTCCAGGATGAGCCGCAGCGCCTGGGTCAGCCGCTGGTGATGTTCCTGCAGCACCTGCGATTCGTGGCGGCGGGTGTCGGAGGCGCGGCGGAACGGGCCCACCACCTCGAAGCCGACGCTGCGCCGCTCCACCAGCTCCAGCACCCGCTCGCGCCAGTCGTCCGACTGGAACGGCTGCTCGGCCACAGAGCGCAGCTCCGCCTCGATGGTGACGGACATCTCCTGGTAGAGGCTCTCCATGTCCTTGAAGTGCCGGAAGACGCTGCGCAGGCCGACGCCGGCGCGGCCCGCGACGTCGGTGGCGCTGGGGGAGACGGCGCCGGCGCGGGTCAGCTCCAGCATGGCCGCGACGATGCGCGCGCGGCTGTCCTGCGAGCGCCGCCGCCGTCCGTCGGTCTCTTCCGTCGAGGTTTCGCTCAAGCCGTCATCTACCAAAGCATGTGTAGGCGGTTGGTGTAGCGTATTTCCGTCGATCCTGCCGGCATGCTGACGAAATCGCCATCGCGGCCGACCCGGATCGGGCCGTGGTAGATCTGCGGCGCGCGGCCGAGGAAGGGTCCGTCGAGCGCCGTGGTCGGCAGCGGCGGGATGATGTGGTCGAAGATCAGGTAGCGCACGCCGGCGCGCTGGGCGATCGCGGCGGCCTGCTCCGGCGTCGAATGGTAGGACAGGATGTCGTGCAGGATGGCGGCGGTGTTCCACTTGCCACCCTTCAGCGCCGCCTCGCGCTGCGCCGCCACCAGGTTCGGCGCCAGGCCCTCATGTGCCAGCACGTCGGCCCCCTTCGCCGCCGCCTCGAGCCGCGCTGACGGGGCGGTGTCGCCGCTCACCACCAGCCGCCGGCCCTTGTAGACGAAGAGATAGCCGACCGCGGGCTCGACCGGATCGTGATTCACCGGAAAGGCGATCACCTGCAGGTCGGGCTCGTTCAGCACCAGCACGTTGGGGCCGGTCTTGCTGACGGCGAACGGATGGGCGACGCCGCCCCAGCCGGTCGGCGGCATCACCTTGGGGCCGTGGTGAGCGACGCGGTAGCCGCGGTCGAGCGCGTAGGCCTGCTCGAAGCCGGCCACCACCTGGTCGACGCCGGTCGGGCCATAGATGGGCAGCGGCGAGGTCGCCGCGCCCGTGCCCCAGCGCTGCAGCATCAGCTCGCCCAGGTCGCCGATGTGGTCGGAGTGGAAGTGGGTGAGGAAGACCGCGCTGACGTCGGCCGGCGGCAGCTGCATCAGCGACAGCCGCCGCGTCGAGCCCGGCCCCGAATCGACCACGAACAGCTGCTTGCCGGCGACCACCGCCACGCAAGGGCCGGCGCGCGTCGGGTCCGGCATCGGCGAGCCGGAGCCGCAGAGGCCGACATGCAGCCCGTCGGGCAGGTCGCGCAGCGGATCGCCCGCCATCGCCTGCTCGTAGGCGTGGCGCATCAGCGCCTCGGCGATCGGCCCGCGCGCCAGCCACAGGCCGGCCACGATCGCGGCGACCGCCACCACGACGCCCAGAAACAGCCGCCATCCGCGCTTCATGTCGCCCTCCAAGCTTGACTTCCGACGCAACAATCGGCATTAGTACTGCCAATATATACGGCATTCCAGCCTCGTTCTTGAGGGATCGCCAATTTGAAGCCTGCCGTTAGCCGCCTCGTCACCGGCGTGATGACCAGCCCGGCCCGGCGCGAGCTGACCCGCGCGGCCGCCGGCCTGCGCCGCAAGCTCTCCGGCGCGCGGCCGGTGGTCGATTACTTCCACCAGGCCGACGACCCTTACAGCGCGCTCGCCGTGCAGCTGGTCGAGCCGCTGGCCGAACGCTACGGCCTGACCCTGCGGCCATGGGTGGTCCCGCCGCCGGACGATGCGGCCGCCCCCGAGCGCGAGCGGCTGGCCGCCTACGCCCGCCGCGACGCCGGGCGCCTGGCCGCCGCCTACGGCCTCGACTTCCCCGCCGCGGCGGCCGCGCCGTCCGCCGAAGCCGTGGCGCTGGCGCAGCGGATCCTGGTCGGCGCGACCCGCTCCGGCGCGTTCGCGAGCGTCGCGGCCGAGGCCTCGAGCGCGCTCTGGAGCGGCGACGCGGCGCGGCTGCAGGCGTTGGCGTCGGCGGCCGCCCTGCCGGAGGAGACCGGCACGGCGCTGGCCGTGGCCCGGGCCGAGCGCGCCCGCCTCGGCCACTACCTCGGGGCCATGCTGCATTTCGAGGGCGAGTGGTGCTGGGGCGTCGACCGGCTGCACCACCTGGAGGCGCGGCTGGCGGCGATGGGCCGCGACACGGCGCCGGGCGCGGCGCCGCTGGCGCCGTTCCGCGACGCGCGGCTCGAGCCGCCGCGCGGGGCGGGCGGGGC
>DASXEN010000094.1:0-27030 GCA_036490095.1 Caulobacteraceae bacterium | reverse complement strand
AATGGCGTGGAAGGCGACGGTGCGCTCGAACCGGCCGGCGACAGCGCGGGCGGCGTCCTCGGCGAAGGCGGCGAGGCGGCCGTGGTTGCTGCGGCCCCGCGCCGCCAGCACTTCGACGTCCGTGCCTGCCGGCGCCGATGCGGGCGGCCGCGTCGTCACCAGCGTCACCTTCGCCCCGCGGCGCACCAGGATGTCGGCGAGGCGCAAGGCATGCTGCTCCAGCCCGCCGGCCGGCGCCAGGCGGAAGATGACCAGGGCGAGCCGCGGCGACGGCGCGGACGGCGAACTAGATCCGGTCATCCAGCGAGGCCCCGGCGGCGGCGTGGGCGAAGCCGGGCAAGGCCTCGCGGATCACCGCCTCGATGTCGGCGACGCTCGCCGGCCATTCGCCGCTGACGAAGCTCGCCAGCGAGTGCACGGCGGCGGTCAGCGCCGCCGGGTCGATCGGCGCCGGACGCAGCGCTTCCAGGGCGGCGAAGTTGAGCGGCTCGATGTGCTCGCCGGCGCCGCGGAACACCTCGACCTCCTTCTCGCCGGCGGTGTCGCGCGGCGTGAGCAGCACCGGGTAGCCGTCGCCGGGCCGGCCGGCGAGCGCCTCGGCCTCGGCGGCGGTGTCGACGAACACCGCCCGCCGGCCGCGACCGCGCAGGAACGCCGCCGCCGTGTCGGCGAGCTCGACCGAGCCGGCCGCCGGATCGAACTTCGGGATGACGACCCGGCCGGCGCCGCCCGCCAGTTGCGCCAACAGGCAGATGCGGGCGCCGTCGCGGGCGGAGATGAAGTAGCGGCGGGTGCCCTGCGGCGCGGCCAGCGCCTGGCCGGCCTCGAAGCGCTGGACGTAGCTCTCCAGCAGGCTGCCGCTGGAATAGGCGACATTGGCGAAGCGCGCGGCGGTGGCGGTCGGCGCGCCAGGCTCGTCCGAGGCGGCGAAGGCGACGGCCTCGAGCAGCAGCTTAGTCGCGCCCATGAAGCTGGCCGGGTCGGCGGCCTTGTCGGTGGAGACCACGAAATGCCGCTTGGTCAGGCCCCGCCCCGCCAGGTGGGCGGCGAAGCGCTGCTGGCGCACCACGTTGACGTCGATCATGTGCAGCAGGGTGAAGAGGTTCTTCTCCGAGCGGACGTGCTTCACCGCCGCGAAATTCAGCACCAGGTCGAACGGCGCGGCGGCCTCGGCCAGCGCCAGGCCGGGCCAGCCGGCGAAATCGAGGGCGTTGAAGCCGATCCGGGCCGCACGGCCCTCGCCGCGGCTGCGGATATCGCGGGCGAGGCGGGCGAGGCCGTTCTCGTCGATGTCGACCAGCTCCAGGCGCTTGAGGCCGAAGCCCAGCAGCTGGCGCACCGCCGCCGCGCCGATGGTGCCGGCCGCGCCGACCACCAGCACCGTGCCGCCGGCCAGCTGCGCCTCGATCTCGGCCCGCCGCGCCGCCCAGTCGCCGGCCAGCGCCTCGGAGAAGGGGGTGGGGCCCAGCCCCTCGGCCTCAAGCGCGGGATCGAGCATCGGTCGCATCCCTGGCGGCCGCCACCAGCCATTCGGCCGCCCGGCGCGTCACCGGGGCGAGGTCGGGGGTGGGGCGGAAGCCCAGCAGCGCCTCGCAGCGCGCCGGATCGCCCACCGACCAGGCCATCTCCGGCAGCTCGGTCGGCGGCTCCTCCTCGACCACCACCGCCCCGCCGGTCTGGGCCGCCGCTGCGCCCAGCAGCGCCCGCGCCGTGCGCCCGACGCCGCCGCAGATGTTGATCACCTCGCCCCACGCCTGGCGCTCGATCACCCGCTCGATGGCGGTGAGCACGTCCTCGATGTCGACGAAGTCGCGCAGCGCCAGCAGCGGCCCCATCCGCACCCGCCACGGCGGCGGCCCGGTGGCCGCGGCGGCGGCGGCCTTGCGCAGGAAGGCGGCGAACACCTGCTCGCCCTGCGGCTCTGGGGCGATGACGTTGAAGAGCCGCAGCGCCGTCACCTTCAGCCCCAGCCGGCGGCCGGCGGCCAGCGCGCAGGTCTCGGCGGCGTGCTTGGAGGCGCCGTAGGTCTCGAACGGCGAGCAGGGGTCGCTCTCGCGCCAGGGGACCTGGTCCTCGGAGATGCCGTACTGCGCCGCCGAGCCCAGCAGGATCAGGCCGGCGTCCGGCGCGGCGCGGCCGATGGCCTCAGCGAGGTTGGCGGTGGCGACGGCGTTGTCGGCCAGCAGCGGCGCGCCCGGCCGGCCGGGCGTGCGGCCGGCGGCGTGGACGATCACGTCGGGCCGCGCTTCGGCGAGCAGCGCCGCGATCGCCGCCTGGTCGGCGAGGTCGGCGAAGCGCGCGTCGGCGTGGACGCCCGGCGCGCGCCGCTCGGCCGCGATCGCCTCGACGCCCTCGCGCGCCAGGAAGCGGCGCATCACCTGCCTGCCCAGGAACCCGCCGGCGCCGGTGACCAGGACGCGCATCAGGCGGGCAGGAACCGGGCCGGGTCGGCCTCGAAATCGCGCGTGGCGGCCTCGTAGTGGTCGAGCCGGCCGATGTCCTTCCAGTAGGCGCCGGCGCGGTGGCAGAGCACCTTGCGCCCCGCGCCGGCCGCCGCGCGGATCAGGTCCGGCATGTCGAATGCGCCCTCCGGCGGGATCAGCGGCAGCATGCGCCGCGAGAGCACATAGACGCCGGAGCTGACGTGATAGCCGCGCCGCGGCTTCTCCTGGTAGTCGGTGAGCGCGCCGGTGGCCTCGTCGATCGAGACCACGCCGTAGTCCACCTTCTCGTCCACCCAGGGGGTGAACAGGGTCGCCCAGGCGTCGGCGGCGCGGTGGGCGCCCGCCATGGCGGTGAAGTCGAGGTCGGTCAGGGTGTCGCCGTTGACCACGAAGAAGTCGCCCGAGACGCCGGAGAGGTTGCGCAGGCCTCCGGCGGTGCCGAGCGGCGCCTCTTCGATCGCCGGCTCGATGGTCACGCCCCAGCGCCCGCCGTCGCCGAGGAAGGCCAGCATCAGCGGCGCCAGGTAGCCGAGGCAGACGAACACCCGCCGCACCCCGGCCGCGGCCAGCTGGGCGATCAGCACGTCGATGATCGGCCGCTCGCCCAGCGGCAGCAGCGGCTTGGGCACGGTGACGGTGAGCGGCGCCAGGCGCGTCCCCCGTCCCCCCGCCAGCAATACGGCGTCCATCGCGGTCATCGGCCGCGACATAGGCCAAGCCGCCGCGGCAGGCCAGCCGCGAGCCCGAGGGGATCGGGCGCCCGCAGCCTATCCCAGCAGCGAGCTCACCAGCTGGGTGAAGGCGGCGGCGTCGATCGGCTTGGCCAGGGTGGCGTCGACGCCGAGGCTCTTGGCGGTGCGCAGCAGCAGCCCGGGCTCCAGGCCGCGCGCGCCGGCCGACACCGCCACCAGCTTGGCCGTGGGCCAGCGCGCCTTCAGGTCGCCGATGGTCTGGATGCCGTCGCGCTCGGGCATCAGCATGTCGACGATGGCGAGGTCGGGCCGCGGCTCGGCCGGCAGGCGCAGCGCCACCGCCCCGTTCTCGGCCAGCACCACCTCGTGGCCGGCGTGGGCGAGCATTTCGCGGACGATCTCGCGGAACAGCGGATCATCGTCAATCACCAGTACTCTCGCCATTGCGGCGCACGCTCCCACGTCCGAGCTGCAGTATATGGCCCAGGCTGGGCGCTTGACCAAGCCGGACCGGCTGCTAAGGCCGCGCCCAATGATCGTGCCCGTGATCCTTTCAGGCGGCGAAGGCCGGCGGCTGTGGCCGCTGTCGTCGGCCGCGCGGCCCAAGCAGTTCCTCCGCCTGACTGGCGACGAGACGCTGCTGCAGCAGACCGTCCGGCGGCTGGCCGACCCGGCGATGTTCGCGGCGCCGATCATCGTCGGCGGGGCCGGGCAGCGGTTCCTGATCGCCGAGCAGCTGCTGGAGGCCGGCCTTGCGGCGGGCCGCATCGTGCTGGAGCCGAAGGGGCGCAACACCGCGCCGGCGCTGGCGGTGGGCGCGCTGCTGGCCCACGCGGGCGATCCCGACGCGCTGATCCTGTCCTGCCACGCCGACCACGCCATTCCGGACGCCGAGGCGTTCCGCGCCGCCATCGCCCGCGGCGCTGCGGCGGCCGAGGCGGGCAAGGTGGTGCTGTTCGGCGTCCGGCCGGCCTTCGCCTCCACCGCCTACGGCTACATCGAGCCGGGCGCCGAGCTGGAGGGCGGCGTGCGGGCCGTCGCCCGCTTCCGCGAGAAGCCGCTGGCGCCCGACGCCGAGCGGCTGGTGGCCGCGGGCGCCTTGTGGAACAGCGGCATCTTCCTGATGCGCGCGGCCAGCTTGATCGCCGAGCTGCAGGCGTACGAGCCGCAGGTGCTGGCCGCCGCCCGCGCCGCCGTCGAGCGCGCCGCCGCCGATCTGGACTTCCTGCGGCTCGACGCCGAGGCCTTCGCCGCCGCGCCGGCCATCGCCATCGACCACGCGGTGATGGAGCGGACCGCCAACGCCGCGGTGGTCGCCGCCGACTTCGCCTGGAGCGACATCGGCTCCTGGTCGGCGGTGTGGGACGTGCAGGAGCGCGACGGCCAGGGCAACGCCACCCGCGGCGAGGCGATCCTGGAGGCGGTGGAGCGCTGCCTGATCTTCACCGAGGGGCCGCAGATCGCCGCCTGCGGCGTCGCCGACCTGGTGATCGTGGCCACCGCCGAGCGGGTGCTGATCGTGCCGCGCGACCGCGACCAGGCGGTGCGGGGCCTCGCCGACCGCGCCGACGGCGGCTGACGCGCCGGCTTGCCCCGCGTCCGATTGCGGCGCCAAGTATCGCCACCGGCCGTTCGCGAGCTTGCGGGCCGGCTTGTGTCAGCCGCGTCTCGCCGCTGAAATAGTAGTCGGCGCCCTCTCGTATTAAAGGGCGCGGCGGCGCCGGGGCGGGAGGCGCGGCCGCAGCAGAGGACTTGTTTGAATGCAGCCACCCCGACGATTCCGGTGGGGATTTCTCGCGCTCGGTGCGCTGCTCGTCGCACTCATCCTGTGGCTGGTGTTCTTCAGCCACCCCAAGACCAACGCCAAGCCGCCGCAGGTCGTCCAGGTGACCGTCGCCAGGGTGACGCTGCAGGACGTGCCGACCACCGTCACCGCGCTCGGGGCGGCGCAGGCCTGGCAGGGCGTGCTGATCAACCCGCAGGTCAACGGCCGGCTCACCTACGTCGCCAGGGAAGGCGAGGACGTGAAGAAGGGCCAGCTGCTGGTCCAGATCGACTGCGCGCCCTACCAGGCGTCGCTGCAACAGGCCGAGGGGTCGCTGCGGCGCGACCAGGCGGTGCTCGAAGGCGCCCGGCGCGACCTCGCCCGCTTCCAGACCCTGGTCTCGCAGAACTCGATCGCCCGCCAGACCGCCGAGGACGAGGCCGCCACCGTCAAGCAGGACGAAGGCACGGTCGCCAACGACCAGGGCGCGGTCGCCGCCGCCCAGGTCAGCGTCAGATGGTGCCGCATCCCCTCGCCGGTCTCTGGCCGCGTCGGCGTGCGCCTGGTCGACCCGGGCAATATCGTCACCACCGGGCTCACCACCGGCATCATCAGCGTCAACCAGATCGAGCCGATGGCGGTGACCTTCACCATCGACCAGGGCGACTTCCAGCGGCTGGTCAGCGTCTCCAACGGCTTCCGCACGCCACTGGCGGTGGAGGCGCTGAGCCAGGAGACCGGGGCCGACCTCGGGGCCGGCGAGGTCAGCATCGCCGACAACCACGTCGACCAGTCCACCGGCACCGTACAGCTCAAGGCCCGCTTCCCGAACCAGGCCCGGCAGCTCTGGCCCGGCCAGTTCGTCAACGTGAAGCTGACGCTGCAGACCCTGCGCCAGGCGCTGACCGTGCCCAGCCAGGCGGTGAACCAGGGGCCGAAGGGCGCCTACGTCTACAAGGTCGGCCCGGGCGACAAGGCGGTGGCGCAGCCGGTCGACGTGGTCGCCACCGAGGGTGACCTGAGCGTCGTCAAGGGCCAGCTGCAGGCCGGCGACCTGGTCGTCACCGACGGGCAGATGACGCTGCGGCCCGGCACGGCGGTGAACTACGGGCAGAAGGGCGGCGGCCAGGCAGGCGGCCCCGGCGGAGCTGGGGGCGGACGGGGGGGCGCGCCGGGGGGCGGCCATCACGGGAAGCCGGCTGCGTGAACATCTCCGCCCCTTTCATCCGCCGGCCGATCGCCACGTCGCTGATCGCCGCGGCGTTCCTGGTGTTCGGCATCGTCGGCTTCCTGAACCTGCCGGTGGCGGCGCTGCCGGAGGTGGACTTCCCCACCATCTCGGTCAGCGCCAACCTGCCGGGCGCCAGCCCCGAGACGGTGGCCTCCAACATCGCCCAGCCGCTGGAGCGGCAGTTCGCGCAGATCCCCGGCGTCACCGAGATGACCTCGGTCTCCTCGCTGGGCTCGACCCGGATCACCGTGCAGTTCGAGCTGTCGCGCAACATCGATTCCGCCGAGGAGGACATCCAGACCGCCATCAACGCGGCCAGCGGGCAGCTGCCGACCAACCTTCCGTCGGCCCCCACCGTGCGCAAGGTCAATCCGGCCGACGCGCCGGTGATGATCATCGGCCTGACCTCGCAGACGCTGCCGCTGGCGACCGTCGACGACTACGCCGAGAACATCCTCAGCCAGCAGATCTCGCGCATCGACGGCGTGGGACAGGTCAACGTCGGCGGCCAGCAGAAGCCGGCGGTGCGCATACAGGTCGACCCGCGCAAGGTGGCGGCGCTCGGCCTGCAGCTCGACACCATCCGCAACACCATCGCCAACCAGACGGTCAACGCCCCGAAGGGCAACATCAACGGACCGCTGAAGAACTACAACATCTACGCCAACGACCAGATCCTCAACGCCGCGCCCTGGAAGGACATGGTGGTCGCCTACCACAACGGCGCCGCCGTCACCCTCAACCAGATCGGCCAGGTGACGCAGAGCGTGGAGAACACCCAGGCCGGGGCCTGGATGTATCCGGGCGTGGCCAACAAGGACCGCAACCTGACCGCCGGCCATGCGGTGCTGCTGATCGTCTACAAGCAGCCCGGCGCCAACGTGATCGACACCGTCGACCGCATCGACAAGGCACTGCCCGGCCTGGAGGCCGACATCCCGGCGGCCGTCAACGTCACCATCCTGGCCGACCGGACCCAGACCATCCGCGCCTCGGTGCGCGACGTGGAGATCACCCTGCTGATCACCGTCGCCCTGGTGGTGATGGTCATCTTCATGTTCCTGCGCGACATCCGCGCGACGCTGATCCCCAGCGCCATCATCCCGGTGTGCCTGCTCTCCACCTGCGCGGTGATGCTGGCGCTGCACTTCAGCCTCGACAACCTGTCGCTGATGGCGATGACCATCGCCGTCGGCTTCGTGGTCGACGACGCCATCGTCATGGAGGAGGTGATCTGGAAACGCATCGAGCACGGCATGCGGCCGTTCGAGGCCGCGCTGGCCGGATCGCGCGAGATCGCCTTCACCATCCTCACCATCTCGATGTCGCTGATCGCCGTGTTCACCCCGCTGGTGTTCATGGGCGGCGTGGTCGGGCGGCTGATGCAGGAGTTCGCCCTGACCCTCAGCGCCGCGGTGCTGGTCTCCATCTGCATGTCGCTGACGCTGACGCCGATGCTGGCCGGCCACTTCCTGCGTGCGCCCAGGCCGGCCGGCAATCCCTTCACCCGCGGGCTGGAGCGCGGCTTCGCGCAGCTGGAGCGCAGCTATGCGCGGGGCCTCGACTTCGTGCTGCGGCACACGCGGGCCACCTTCGCGGTGTTTTTGCTGACGATGGCGTTCGCGGTGTTCCTCTACGCCACCGTGCCCACCGGCTTCTTCCCGCAGCAGGACACCGGCTTCATCCAGGGCATCGTGCTGTCCTCGCAGGATTCCTCGTTCGACAAGATCTCCGGCAAGATCCAGCAGGCGGCGAAAATCCTCTGCAGCGACAAGGACGTCGAAGGCGTCGGCTTCTTCCTGGGTTCAGGCAACTCCAGCCAGGCCAACCTCAACATCAGCCTGCGCCCCCGCGACCAGGGCCGCACCCGCAACGCCACCCGGATCATCAACGAGCTGCGCCCGCGCCTCAGCCGCCTGGTCGGCGCCCGCGTGCTGCTGCAGGCGGCGCAGGACATCCGCGTCGGCGGCCGCGCCGGCCAGGCGCAGTACCAGTACACCCTGAGCGACCCCGACCTCGACGAGCTCGACACCTGGGGCCCCAAGCTGGTCGCCGCCATGCAGGGCCTGCCGCAGCTGGTCGACGTCAGCTCCGACCAGCAGTCGCAGGGGGCGGCGATCAACCTGACCATCGACCGCGCCGCGGCGGCGCGGTTCGGCATCGCCCCGGCCGACATCGATTCGGCCATCTACAACGTCATCGGCCAGCGGCAGGTGGCGCAGTACTTCACCCAGGTGAACAGCTACCACGTCGTCATGGAAGGCCCGCCGGGATTGCAGGCCAGCCCGAAGATGTTCGACTCGGTCTATGTGCTCTCGCCGCTGACCGGCAAGACGGTGCCGGTCTCGCTGTTCGTCAGGGTCGACCCGAACGCCACCAGCAGCCTGACCATCAGCCACCAGAGCTCGTTCCCGGCCACCACCATCTCGTTCAACCTGGCCAGAGGCGTCTCGCTGGGCCAGGCGACCAAGGCGGTGGACGCGGCGCGCGAGCGGCTGCGCGCGCCGCTCAGCGTCACCGGGGCCTTCCAGGGCACCGCCCAGGCGTTCCAGGAATCGCTGGCCTCGGAGCCGATCCTGATCTCGGCGGCGCTGCTGGCCGTCTACATCATCCTGGGCATCCTCTACGAAAGCTACATCCACCCGATCACCATCCTCTCGACCCTGCCGTCGGCGGGGGTGGGCGCGCTGCTGGCGCTGCTGGCCGCCGGCCAGGACCTCAACGTCATCGGCATCATCGCCATCATCCTCTTGATCGGCATCGTGAAGAAGAACGGCATCATGATCGTCGACGTGGCGCTGCGCCTGGAGCGCGAGCACCATATGCCGGCCCGCGACGCTGTGCGCGAAGCCTCGCACCAGCGGCTGCGGCCGATCCTGATGACCACCGCCTGCGCCTTGCTGGGCGGCGTGCCGATGGTGCTGGGCCAGGGCACCGGCTCGGAGTTCCGCCAGCCGCTCGGCTGGGCGATCATCGGCGGCCTGACCGTCTCGCAGGTGCTGACCCTCTTCACCACCCCGGTGATCTACATCTACCTCGACCGCATCCGCCGCCGCGTCGAGCCCGAGGACAAGGACGTGAACGAGCCGGTCCCGGAGCCGGTGCGGTAGGCGCTCGGTCGTCGGCTACCGCCCGATCATCGATCTCACCCGCAGCGCCCGACCCCCGCCGCCGCCAGCAGCGCCGCGCGCCCTTCGCGCAGGTCGCGCCCGTCGCGCCTCACCGGATAGGGCGCGGCGCCCTTCAGGCCGCGCCAGAGCGCGCGGTTGAAGCGGGGGGTGTCGAGGCGGTCCTCCTGGCTGAAGTCCTGGCCGGCCATCGCCTTCGCCCAGTAGGTGGCCGGGCGCGGCGGCGGCGCCGGGCAGGCGGCCTCGGCCTGGCTCGGCGGCGGCAGCGGCAGCTGGGTGGTGCGCAGCACCGCCGGGACCTGGGCGGTGAAGCTCCAGTCGGCTTGGGCCCGGTCGAACACCCCCGCCATCGGCGCGGCCAGGGCGTCGTTGATCCCCATCGGCGCCAGCCCCAGCACCGCCTCGATGGTGCGCAGCATGTTCACCGTCGTGTAGCGCTCGGAGACCACCGCGCCGTGCTTCACGTACGGCCCGGCGACGAAGGCGATCGAGCGGTGGGCGTCCACGTGGTCGGGCCCGTCCTGGGCGTCGTCCTCGACGATGAACACCAGCGTGTCGCTGGCGAACGGCCCGGCCGCCACCTTCTGCAGCACCAGCCCCACCGCATAGTCGTTGTCGGCCAGCTCGGTCTCCACCGAGTTGACCCCGTCCAGCGCCTGCGCGAACGCGCCGGTGTGATCGTGCGCCAGCCGCAGCAGCGTCAGCGCCGGCGCGTCGCCCTTGGCGGCGTAGGCGTCATACTCCCGCGCCCATTCCCTGAAGCGCCAGTAGTCGGCCAGCGCCTGGTTGAAGCCCCAATAGTAGGGGTCGGTCACCGGCATCAGCGCCCGCTTGTCGACGTAGAGCACCTGGTGGCCGGTCTTGAACGGCTCCCGCTCCAGCGGGATCTGATAGTGGCCGGCGGCGGCGTTGTAGCGGGTCAGGTCGCCGAAGAAGCCGTAGTTGCGCAGGCTGAGGTGGGCGCGCAGCGCCGCGTCCCAGATGTAGCCGCGGCCCTCGGCGCCGCCCGGGCCGTCGGGGGCGGCGACGTCGCGCGCCCCCGGCAGCACGTTGGGGTCGGCCGGCGACAGCGGGTTGGCCTTCTGGCGCTGGGCGGAGGTGGCGTAGCCGACGTTGACGTTCCGGTTCGCGCCCTCCTGGTCGTACTGCAGGCCGCGGTCGGCGTAGTTCACCGGCGTCTCGCGCTCGGTCCAGTCGTTGGTGCGCGCCGCCGTCGTCCAGTCCCAGCCGGTGTTGCTGCTCTCGCCCGAGTCGTAGAAGGCGTCGAGGTCGACGAACCGGCGCGCCAGCGCATGCTGGTTCGGGGTCATCGCCCGCCCGAAGATCGCCAGCTTCGGATCGCCGTCGCCGACCGCGAGGTCGCCCAGCACCTGATCGTAGGTGCGGTTCTCCTTCACGATGTAGATCACGTGGCGGATGTGGGCGCGCAGGAAGGCCATGGTCGCCTCGCCCTCGCCGGCGTGCGAGCGGGCGGCGTAGCGGTTGTTGGCCGCCACCTGGGCCGTGAGCCGCGCCAGCGCCGCCGGGGCGGGCGGCGCCAGGGTGAGGAAGCCGGCCTTCTCGCGCTGCCAGACGTATTGGTTGGCCCCGCGGCAGGCGTCGTTGTGATGCGGATCGACGCCCAGGTTGGCGCGGCAGCCGTCCGGGACCGGCCCGGCGCTGCTCTTGCCGTTGACCACGTAGAGCTGGCGGCCGTCCGGCCGCACCGCCAGCGCGGTCGGATACCAGCCGGTGGGGATCAGGCCGACCAGGCGCGAGGCCTGCGGCGTCGCCGCCAGCCGGATCACCGCCACGTCGTTGGCGCCGCCGTCGGTGGCGTAGAGCCAGCGCCCGTCGCCGGAGATGGCCAGGCCGTTGACGCCGGCCCCGCCCAACTTCGCCAGCGCCGGCGGCGCGCCCGGCGTCAGCGCCGCGCGGATCACGCCCGCCAGCCGCGCCGCGCCGGCGTCGATAACCGCGACCCGGTCGGCGTTGTCGAGCGCCGCGTAGAGACGGGGGCCGCGGGCCGCCAGCGCCACCGGCTGGCCGGCCACCGCGATGCGCGCCGCGACCCGCATCCCGCCCGCCGCGACGTCGAGGGCGATCACCTCGCGGTCGCGCTCGCTGGCCACATAGGCGCGGGTCGGCGAGGTCCAGGCCACGGCGCGCGGGTAGCTGCCGCCCGGCGTCCCGCGCTTCGCGGGGTCGGTCACGCCCGGCCGCAGGTCCTGCTCGCTGACCGCGCCGGTCGCCAGGTCGATGAGGCTGACCGAGTCGTTCTGCACGTTGGCGACCATGAGGTGGCGGCCGTCTGGGCTCACCGCCAGCGGCCCCGCCTCCGGCTTCGCCGCCAGCCCGACGCCGGCCGCGTGGCCGAGCCTGAAGCTGCGCCCCGCCGCATACCCCTCGGCGCCGCGCCCGTACTCGTAGGCCAGGTCGTCGACGCCACCGGCGACGTAGAACCGCTCGCCCGACGGCGCCCAGGCGAGGCCGAGGAAGGTGTTGGGGACCTCGATCGCCTGCCGCTGCACCGGCCGCCGGCCGGAGACGTCGAAGACGAAGACGTACTCCTGGCTCAGCGTCGGCCTCGGCTTGCCGTCGGCCCCGAACACCAGGTTGTAGCCGCTGGTGAGGACCAGCAGCGTGCGGCCGTCCGG
This sequence comes from Caulobacteraceae bacterium, assembly GCA_036490095.1. Lineage (GTDB taxonomy): Bacteria > Pseudomonadota > Alphaproteobacteria > Caulobacterales > Caulobacteraceae > Acaudatibacter. The sequence continues at coordinate 15,134 of DASXEN010000094.1, read as the reverse complement.
CGACAGCGCCACCGCCGAGGCCTGGCCGGCCGTGTAGCCGGGATCGTCGGCCAGGTGCGGGTTCAGCGGCTGGAAGACCGCGCCGGGCGCGGCCCCGGGCGTGATGAACTGGCCGGTGGGGGTGAACTGCGGCGCCTCCGCCAGCGCCGCGCCGGCGAACAGCCCCGCCGCCGCGGCCAGCATCCCGCTCAGAACCCATCGCCGCATCGCCAGCCCTCCGCACGCGTCCCTCTTCACCTTGACGCGCTTTCACGACGGTCGCTTGTCAACCCTCGACGGCAGGCGCGAACGCCTTAAGAAGAGCCCGTGAGCGATCCGGCCGCCCTCGCGTCAAGCCGCACCCCCCGCGCCGCGCCGATCCCGGCGGCCGCCGGGGCCGAGCTGACCGTGGTCGCGCCCACCTTCAACGAGCGCGGCAACGTCGAGCGGCTGGTGGAGAAGCTGGACGCGGCGCTGGGCGGCCTCCGCTGGGAGGTGATCTTCGTCGACGACGACTCGCCGGACGGCACCGCCGAGCTGGTGAAGCAGATCGCCGCGCGGGACGGGCGCGTGCATTGCCTGCGCCGGGTCGGGCGCCGCGGCCTCGCCGGGGCGGTGATCGAGGGGGCGCTGGCCAGCGCCGCGCCGTTCGTCGCCGTCATCGACGCCGACATGCAGCACGACGAGACGCTGCTGCCGCGGATGCTCGCCATCCTGCGCGGCGGCGACGTCGACCTGGTGGTCGGCAGCCGCTACCTCGAGGCGGCGGGGCTGGAGAGCGGGCTCTCGCCGGTGCGCAAGCTGGGCAGCCGCGCGGCGACGGCACTGGGGCGCAAGGCGCTGAAGACCGAGGTCTCCGACCCGGTCAGCGGCTTCTTCATGGTCCGCCGCGCCTGCGTCGACCGGGTGGCCGCACGCCTGGAGCCGGCCGGCTTCAAGATCCTGTTCGACCTGATCGCCTCGCAGGACGCGCCGCTGAAGGTGAAGGAGCTGCCCTACGCCTTTGCGGCCCGCGAGGCCGGCGAGAGCAAGATGGGCGGGCGCGTGGCGCTCGAATACCTCGGCCTGGTCGCCGCCAAGCTCTCCGGCGACCTGGTCTCGCCGCGGATGGTGTTCTTCGGCCTGGTCGGGCTCTCGGGCGTGGCGGTGCACATGGCGGTGCTCTGGGGCCTGCACGGCCTCGCCGAGAAGTTCGCCTACGCCCAGGCCGCGGCCGCCCTGACGGCGATGACCTCCAACTACTTCGTCAACAACGCCGTCACCTACCGCGACCGGCGGCTGAAGGGCTGGCGCCTGGCGAGCGGCTACCTGCGCTTCTGCGCCCTCTGCGCGGTGGGGCTGGCGGCCAACGTCGCCGTGGGCGCCGAGCTCAACGCCCACGGCCTGCCCTGGGCCGCGGCCGGGCTGATCGGCGCCGGCTGCGGCGCCGTCTGGAACTATGTCAGCACCTACCTTGGCGTCTGGTAGCGCCGTCAGCGCCCAGGGGCTGATTCGGCCCCGCCTGACGCCGGCCGCCGGGCTGGCGGCGGTGACGCTGGCGGTGCTGGCCGTGCACCTCGTGGTCGCCGCCGCCGCGCCGCTGACCGAGGACGAGGCTTACTACCGCCTCTGGTCGCTCGATCCGGCCTGGGGCTATTTCGACCACCCGCCGATGATCGCCTGGTGGATCTGGCTCGGCCGCCAGGTCGCCGGCGACAACGGGCTGGGCGTGCGGCTGCTGCCGGCCCTCGCCGGCGCCGCCAGCGCCTTGCTCACCTACGACCTGGCGCGCGCACTCGGCCTCGCCGAGCGCACCGCGGCCAGGGCCGGCGTCTGGCTCAGCGCCACGGTGCTCATGGGCCTCGCCGGCGAGCTGGCGGTGCCGGACGCACCCAACACCCTGTTCTGGACCGCGGCGCTGTGCTGCGCCGTGCGCGCCGCGCGCGGCGGCCGCGCCGCCTGGTGGCTGGCGGCCGGGGCGATGGCCGGGCTCGACTGCCTCTCCAAGTATTCGGCCCTGTTCCTCGCCCCCGGCGTCCTGCTCTGGCTGGCGCTGAGCGCGGACGGGCGTCGCCAGCTGCGCACGCCCTGGCCGTGGCTGGCCTCGGTGATCGCGCTGGCGATCTTCGCCCCCAACGTCGCCTGGAACGCCCAGCACGGCTGGCTGACCTTCGCCAAGCAGTTCGGCCGCATCGAAGCGGCGAACGGCTTCGCGCCCGCCTACCTGCCCAAGCTGATCCTCGACCAGGTGGTGCTGCTGAACCCGCTGATCGCGGTCTTCGTCGGATTGGCCATCCGGGGCGTGGCGACCCGGGGCGTGGCGATCGGGCGGCGCACCGCCGCCTGGCCGGCGCTGGCGGTGGCCGCGCCGTTCGCGGCCTATCTGCTGGTCCACAGCCTGCACGACGCGGTGCAGGGCCAGTGGCCGGCGCCCCTATATCCGCTGGCGGCCATCGCCGCGGCGGCCGCGGCGGACGGCGCGCGCGGCTGGCTGGCCGGCCTGCGCGCCGCCGCCGCGCCGCTGGCCTTCGCCCTCTACGCGGCGGCGCTGCTGTTCGTGCTGTCGCCGTCCGACGCCTGGCTGCCGTTCCGCGACCCGTCGGAGCAGTTCCGCGGCTGGCCGGCCTTCTTCCAGCAGGTGGAGCGCGCGCGGCTGGGCGCCGGGGCCGCCTGGGTCGGCGCGCCGACCTACGGCATCGCCGCGCAGCTGGCCGCCTCGCCGGCCATCCGCGCCCCGGCCATCGAGTTCCTGGAGCGCGAGCGCTTCACCTTCGAGACGCCGGCCGAGCGCGCCGACTTCACCAGGCCGGGCCTGATCCTGGTGCCGATGCGCGGCAAGGGCGGGCGGGCGCTGCGGCTGTGCTTCGCCGACGTGCAGCCACTGCCGGAGATCGACCGCGGCGCCGGCCGCAGCGCCACCTTCTACTCGGTGTTCCGCGTCGCCCGGCCCCGCCGCGACGTCGAGCGGGCGGGCTGCTAGCGGGCGGCGGCAAACCGCCGATCGAGCCAGGCCGGCAGCGTCGCCGCCAGGCCGTCGAGCGGCCCGGACGACAGCAGCAGCACCACCTCGTCGCCGCCCAGCGAGCCCTGCAGCGCCGCCAGCGTCGCGTCGGCCCCCGCCACGCCTTGCGCCGCCACGCCGGCCGCCGCGATGCGGGCGACGATCTCGTCCAGCGTCAGCTGCCGGTGCGTGCCGGCGCCGTGCGACGGCGGCGGCAGCACCAGCACCCGCGCCGCGCCCTCGAACACCGTGTCGTACCAGGCCAGCGCCGCCTCGCCGCGCCAGCTGAAGGTGTGCGGCTCGAACACCACCACCAGCGGCCGCTCGCGGAAGTGCAGCCGCATCGCCTCGATCGCCGAGCGGGCCTTCTCGTACGACGAGCCGAACCCCTCGTAGGCCGGCACGGCCGAGCCCCTGGTCTTCTTGTCGAGCCGCCGCGCCACGCCGCGGAACGCCCGCACGCCCGCCGCCAGCTGCTCGGGCCGCAGCACGCCCCATTCCAGCAGCAGCGCGCAGGCGCCGACGACGTTCTCGAGGTTGTGCAGGCCGATCAGCTCGGTCTCCAGCGGCCAGGCCTCGCCGCCGGGCGTGCGCAGCGAGACGCGGCTGACCTCGCCGATCTCGACGTCGAGGCCGCAGTAGCCGGGCCCCTCGCCCAGCCCGTACCAGACCACCTCGCGGCCGGCCGCCAGCCGTTGCAGCGGCGGAAAGCCCCGCGCGGCCACGAGCAGCCCGTCGGCCGGCAGCCGCGCGATCAGCTCGCCGAACGGCGCCTCGTAGCTTTCCATGGTCGGGAAGACGTTGAAGTGGTCGTGGACCAGCGAGCTGACCAGCAGCGCCTCGGCCTCGTAGAGCAGGAACTTCGAGCGCCGGTCCTCGGCGCTGACCACATATTCGTCGCCCTCCAGGATCAGCTCCGGATCGCGGCCGGCGTGGCCGGTGGTCGCCAGGTCCAGCGGCACGGCGCCGATGAAGTAGCCGGGGTCGCGCCCCGCGGCGCGCAGCATCACCGCCAGCATCGCCGTCAGCGTCGACTTGCCGAAGCTGCCGGCCACCACGCAGGTGCGCCGCCCGGCCGAGTAGTCGCCGAGGAACTCGGCGAAGCTCTGCATCGGCACGCCGGCCGCCGTCAGCGCCGCCAGCTCCGGATTGTGGTCGAGGTCGAGCGCGGCGCTGGAGCCGATGATGGCGAGGTCGACGTCGGCCGGCACGTGGGCGGCGTCGAAGCCGCGGAAGAAGGGGATGCCCAGGCCCTCCAGGTAGGTGCTGACCGGCGGGTAGACGGCGCCGTCGGAGCCCAGCACCTCATGCCCCTCGGACGCCAGCAGCGAGGCGAGGGCGCTGACCCCCGCGCCGGCGATGCCGAGAAAATAGACCTTCATGGCCGCCTTTCTGGCCCCTCGCCGCCGCCGACGGAAGCGCCGAAGAATGCCGGGGCGCCCGGAACCTTCGCCGCAAGGCGAAGTTCAAGTCGCGCGGCAGGCCGGCGCCGCTGATGCTGAGCGGATCGGGGGATGGCGCAAGATCAACGAGGCACAGACGGCGACGACGCCCAGGACAAGGACGCCAGCGGCAAGTCCGGCGAGGACCAGGCGCCGCCGAAGGGCGAGGCCCACGGCGGCGAGGTCGAGAAGCAGCCGGGCCCGCTGAAGAACCCGCTGGTGCTGGCCGGCGCGGCCGTCGTGGCGGTGATCGTCGTCGTCGGCGTCCTGCTCTGGTGGAGCGAGGCGCGGCGCTGGCAGTCCACCGACGACGCCTACGTCGACGGCCACATCGTCCACCTGGCGCCGCAGATCTCCGGCATCGTCGTCAAGGTCTACGTCACCGACAACGCCGTGGTGCGCGCCGGCCAGCCGCTGGCCGACATCGACGCCTCCAGCTTCCGCGCCCAGGCCGAGCAGACCCGCGCCCAGACCGCCCAGGTGGCGGCGCAGATCAGCCAGCAGCGCGCCCAGATCGCCACCGCCCAGGCCAACTGGCAGCAGGCCCGCGCCGACGCCGCCGGCGCCGCCGCCCAGGCCGAGGCGGCCGCCAACGACCTGCGCCGCTACCAGCATCTGCACGCCCTCGCCCCGCAGGCCGTCTCGGCCCAGCAGCTCGACCAGGCGCTGGCGAGCGCCCGCAACACCGCCGCCGCCCGCGACTCGGCGCTGAAGAAGGCCGCCGGCGCCGCCCAGCAGATCCGCGCCGCCCGCGCCCAGGTCGGCGCCCTGCAGGCGCAGGCCAACGCCGCCGCCGCGCAGCTGGCGCAAAGCCAGATCACCCTCGGCGACACCCGCATCTACGCGCCGGTAGACGGCCACGTCGCCCACCTCAACGTCGCGCCGGGCGGCTACGTCACCCCCGGCCAGGAGCTGATGGCGATCGTGCCGGCCAACCTCTGGATCACCGCCAACTTCAAGGAGACGCAGCTGGCGCTGATGCGGGTCGGCCAGCGGGCCGACGTGAAGATCGACGCCTGCTCGGTCTCGCCGCTGCGCGCCCACGTCGATTCCATCCAGCGCGGCGCCGGCCAGGCTTTCGCCCTGCTGCCGCCGGAGAACGCCACCGGCAACTTCGTCAAGGTGGTGCAGCGGGTGCCGGTGAAGATCGTCTTCGACCGCGTCCCGCAGGACTGCCCGATCGGCCCCGGCCTCTCGGTCGAGCCGAAGGTGCTGGTGCGCCCGTGATCCGGCCAGGCCGAAGTGTCCCGGAATGAGCGAGGCGCACGCCACCGCCAGCCACTGGACCCCGGAGCGTTCGGCGGCGGGCGCGCACAGCCCCTGGCTGATCATCTTCGTGATCTCGATCGCCACCTTCATGGAGGTGCTCGACGTGTCGGTGGCCAACGTCGCCCTCGACCACATCGGCGGCTCGCTGTCGGCCAGCTACGACGAGACCACCTGGGTCTTGACCAGCTACCTGATCGCCAACGCCATCGTCATCCCGATCTCCGGCTGGCTCGCCGACGTGATCGGCCGCAAGCGCTACTACATGCTGTCGGTGGCGCTGTTCGCCGTCTCGTCGCTGCTGTGCGGCCTCGCGCCCAACCTCACCTTCCTGATCCTGGCGCGCATCCTCCAGGGCATCGGCGGCGGCGGCCTGGCGCCGTCCGAGCAGGCGATGATGGCCGACACCTTCCCGCCGGAGAAGCGCGGCATGGCCTTCGCCGCCTACGGCATCGTGGTGATCGTCGGGCCGATCCTCGGGCCGACGCTGGGCGGCTGGGTCACCGACAACCTCTCCTGGCAGTGGGTGTTCCTGATCAACGTGCCGATCGGCGCGCTGTCGCTGACCCTGGTCGGCCTCTTGGTGAACGACCCGCCGGTGCTGGAGCGCGAGCGCCGCGAGCGGGTGCGCGGCGGCCTCAAGGTCGACTGGGTCGGCTTCCTGCTGGTGGCCGGCAGCCTCGGCTTCCTGGAGATCACCCTGGACCGCGGCCAGCGCGACGACTGGTTCTCCAGCCCCTTCATCTGCTTCGCCGCCCTCGTCTCGGCGCTGTGCTTCGTCGCCATCATCCCCTGGGAGCTGACCCGCAAGCAGCCGATCGTCGACCTGCGCATCCTCGGCCAGCGCAACTTCGCCATTGCCTTCCTGATGCTGATGGTGACCGGCGTCGTGGTGTTCGGCACCTCGCAGTTCATCCCGCAGCTGCTGCAGCAGGTGCTCGGCTACACGGCGACGGAGGCCGGCCTGGCGCTGACCGTCGGCGGGCTGGCGACGGTGCTGGTGATGCCCATGGCCGGCTTCCTCTCCAGCCGCGTCGATCCGCGCATCCTGCTGGGCGGGGGCCTCCTGATCCAGATCGTCGCGGTCTGGAACATGAGCCACCTCAACACCCTGACCGACTTCGCCCACGCCTCGGAGGCGCGCCTGTTCTCCTCGGTCGGGCTGCCGTTCCTGTTCGTCACCGTCTCGTCGCTGGCCTACGTCGGCCTGCGGCCCGACCAGAACAACCAGGCTTCGGGCCTGATGAACGTCGCCCGCAACCTCGGCGGCACGCTCGGCATCTCGCTGACCCAGACGCTGCTGGCCCAGCGCGAGCAGGTGCACCAGTCGCAGCTGGCCGAGAGCCTGAACGGCTTCAACCCGCTCTACAGCCAGGCGCTCGCCAACGCCGCGCGCGCCCTGCACGGCCAGGGCGCCTGGGCCGCCCGGCACGCCGCGCCGGGGCTGATCTACCAGCAGCTGGCGAAGCAGGCCGCCATGCTGTCCTTCGTCGACGCCTTCCACGCGCTGATGGTGGTGATCATGGTCCTGACGCCGTTGATCTTCCTGATGCGCGGCCGCCCGGCCGGCGCGCCGGCGGGAGGGCACTGATGCGGCGCCAACAGATTCCCCTCAAGGGGGAGGGGAGATGCATCGCGCTTGCCCTCGCCAGCCTCACCCTCGCCGCCTGCACGGTCGGCCCCAACTACCACACGCCCGCGACGCCGACCCCGCCCGCCTACCAGGAGGCCGGCGCCTCGCCGGCGGTGAGCGCGGCGACGCCCGACCTCGGCGCCTGGTGGTCGCAGTTCCACGACCCGACGCTGGACAGCCTGGTGGCCCGGGCGCTGGCCGGCAACCTCGACGTCGCCACCGCCGCCTCGAAGATCCGCCAGGCGCGCGAGCAGATCGTCATCGCCCGCGCGCCGCTGTTCCCGCAGGTGCGCGGCGACGCCAGCGTCAACAACACCATGCTCTCCAAGAACGCCGGCTTCTCGCAGCTGGCGGGGGCGTTCGGCGGCGGCGGTGGTGGCGCATCCGGCGGCGGCGGCGGCAGCGGCGGGTCCGGCGGCGGCGGCAAGGGCATCGGCCTGCCGGGAACCGACTTCACCACCTACACCGTCGGCTTCGACGCCTCCTGGGAGCTCGACCTGTTCGGCCAGACCCGGCGCGGCGTCGAGGCCGCGCGCGGCCGGGCCGAGGCGCAGGTGTGGTCGCTGCGCGACACCGAGGTCAGCGTCGCCGCGGAGGTGGCGGTCGACTACCTGACCCTGCGCGCCGCGCAGGCGCAGATCGCCGTGGCGCAGAAGGAAGTGGCCCGCCAGCAGCAGCTGCTCGCCCTCGTGGGCGCGCGCCGCCAGGCCGGCTTCGCCACCCGCCTGGAGACCAGCCAGCAGCGCACCCAGCTGGCCGCGGCGCTGGCGCAGATCCCGCCGCTTCAGGCGCAGGCGCGGGCGCAGATCCACGCGCTGGGCGTGCTCACCGGCCAGCCGCCCGAGGCCCTGAGCGCCGAGCTGACCCCCGCGGCGGCCACGCCCGGCCCGCCGCCGGCGGTGCCCGTCGGCCTGCCCTCGGAGCTGCTGCGCCGGCGCCCCGACATCCGCCAGGCCGAGCGCAACCTCGCCGCCGCCACCGCCGACGTCGGCGTGGCGGTCGGCGCCCTCTATCCGCAGATCAACCTCACCGGCTCGGTCGACCTGATCTCGGAGTCGCTGAGGACCCTCGTCTCGGCCAACTCCTTGCAGACCTCGGCCACCGCGGCGCTGGTGCAGACCATCTTCGACGCCGGCCGCAACCGCGCCAACATCCGCGCCACCCGCGAGGCGCGCCGGCAGGCCTGGTACGCCTACCAGAAGACCGTGCTGACCGCCCTCCAGGACGTCGAGGACGCCCTCTCCCGTTACGGCGCCGAGCAGCGCCGCAACGCCCAGCTCCACGCCTCCGCCGACGCCGCCGGGCACGCCTTCGCCACCGCCCAGGCCCGCTACCAGTCGGGCCTCTCCGACTTCATCAACGTGCTCAACACCGAAGCCGCCGTCTTCACCGCCCAGCAGCAGCTGGCCCAGAGCGACGGCCAGCTCGATCAGGACCTGGTGTCGCTCTACAAGGCGCTGGGCGGCGGCTGGACGGCGGACGACAACCCGTCCCACGCCGCCGACTTGCCGGACAAGGGTTGAGGCGCGCGCTCAGAGTCCCAGCGCCTCGCGGATCAGCGGCGCCTGGGCGGGCAGGATGCGGCGCAGCGCCTCGTCCGCGCCGAAGTAGTCCAGCCGATCGATCTCGGGGAAGCGCTGCATGCGGGCCGAGCGCGGCGGCCATTCCATCTCGAACTCGCCGGGCGCGAAGCCGGCGAGGTCCAGGTCGGCCTGCAGCGCCCAGCACAGCACCCGCTTGCCGCCCTTCTGGCGGATCGGCGCCAGCGGGCGGAAATCGCCGGCCGGCGTCAGCCCGGTCTCCTCGCGAAACTCCCTCACCGCGGCGTCGAGCGGCGCCTCGCCCGCCTCCACCAGCCCCTTGGGGATCGACCACCAGCCGAGGTCCCGCCGGCGCCACAACGGCCCGCCCGGATGTGCCAGCAGCACCTGCGGCCCATCGGCGCCCTGCCGATGCACGAGGATGCCGGCGCTCTCGGCCATGGCCGCAGCCTAGCACGCCGCCGCCCCGGGCGACGGGACTAGAGCGGGTCGGTTTGACTGGAATCGGCTCCCGGCTCCCTTCTCCCCTTGCGGGAGAAGGTGGCCCGCGGAGCGGGTCGGATGAGGGGTGTTAGCTGGATGAAGGTGATTGGCTAGCGCCAGCCGGTCGGCCGCCGCGCCGATACCCCTCATCCGACCGCTTCGCGGCCACCTTCTCCCGCAAGGGGAGAAGGACATTTCGGACGGCTCCAGATTCCACGCCCTAATGGGTGGCCGTCACGTCGGCGGTCTGACGATCGTCGATCGGGCAGGTCAGCGACGGGTCGGAGGCCGGGATGCCGCCGCCCGTTTCGGCGAGCGGATCGGCGCAGCGGTCCGCCTGCGATCCGGCGCCCGCGTCCTCCCGCGCATAGGCCGCGTAGGCGGGGAAGGCCTCGGCCAGGGTCTTGGTGTCCGGCAGGACGTAGACGACGCCGCCGCCGGCGAAGGCCTTCGCCAGCACGCCGTTGTAGAGCTTCGCCGGCACGTTGATGCAGCCGAAGCTGATGCGGTGCGCGGCCGGCGACGCCGACCTGATGCGCGCCAGGCGGTGCTCCTTCGGGTTGGTGGTGATCACCGGGTGCATGGAGATGGAGTCGGCATAGTCGACCCACAGCACCCTGCCGTGGTCCGACGGGCCGAACTTCGCCACGAACCGCCCCGCCGGCGTGGTGCGCTCGTCGACCGGGATCGCGCCCAGCGCCAGCTCGCCGACCCCGGGCGCGGAATCGTCGCCGCGGGCGATGCCCACCAGCACCGGCGCGTGCGCCAGCACCAGGCCGTCGGCGTCGAACACGAAGACGTCGGCGCCCAGCTTGTCGACGATCATGAACGGCCGCCCGCCGTTGTCGCCGCTGACGGTGATCCAGTCCGCCAGCTGCGCCGCCGCGCCCGAGGGCCAGGCGTCGAGATCGGCGGCGTCGAACCCGGCCCCGAGGCGTTCGTCCGCCGGCGCGGCGTCGGCGGCGGCCGTCGGCGCCGGAAGCGCGCTCAGGTCCGCCGCCGGCCGCTCATCCGTCTGCGCCCAGGTGGGTGCGGACGCCGCCAAGGCGGCCACGAGTCCCAGCGTCATCGCCTTGAGCGCCGTTCGCCTGCGACCCTGCATGACCCTACCCTCGGCCAATCCCGCGCTGCGACTCGCGCGCCGTCCGGTCTAGCCGCGCGGCGTCTTGCGCGGCGGCGGCTGCTGCTCCTGCTGCTGGATCACGGTCACCTGGCTGCTCAGCTGGTCGATGCGCTGGCTGTCCTGCGTCGCCGTGGCCTGCGCGGCCTGCGCGGCGCTGAGCGCGGCGTCGGCCTTCTGGTTGGCCGTGTCCGCCTTCGCCTCGACCGCGGTGAGGTGGGTGTTCACCTCGGCGATCCGCCGATCGACATAGTCCTGCGTCGCGCAGGCGCTCAAACTGATTGTCCCCAACGCCAACACCGCCGCCAAACGCAGCTTCGCAGCACCCGTCGTCATGTCCGTCAGCCTCCTCGCGCCGGCCATTTCCCAAGCGGCGCGCGTCCTCCCGGACAAGCGCCGCCACATGCTCGGCTGAGCCCTAAACCGCCGAACCGACGCGGTGTTCCCTGGCGCGGCGCTTCGGGATTGCGTGAGCGCTGGGCGGCGTTCGCCCAGCCCGCTCAGTCACCGCATCGAAGGCTGCGATTTGAGCGATTGACGGCGACTTGCCGGGCAATGGTGAGCCCGTTCAGAGCCCGCCGTTGATCGCTTGGAGGCATTTTTTCCGAGGTCCGGGCCGGGTCAAGGATCGCGCCTCCGGCGCGACCGCGGAGCGGCGGCGCTTCGCGCCGTCCTTGACGCGGTCCGGCCCCTCGGAAGAACAATCAGCCAAGCGAACAATGGCGCAGTGTCGATTCCAGCTTCCACAAAGCTCGTAGCCGGGCAGCGGCGGAAGAGGGTTGACGGTGGCTATTTCGCCTGCCTTTCGTGGGAGTTATTACCAAAAGTGCCGGCTCGGGTCTCCAACCCCAGGCGGCAACGAAAGGAGATCTCACGATGACCGATGAAGTTGCTGCGGCGCAGGTGCCCCGCGATGCGGGCGGGCGGTTTGCGCCTGGGGGGCCGGGGCGGCCGGTGGGGACGCGCAACCGGGTGTCGGCGCGGGTGGCGCGGATGATCCTGCGGGATTTCGAGGCCAACGCCGAGGAGATGCTGCCGCGGGTGCGGCGCTGGTTCGCGCCGCAGTATCTGCAGCTGGTCGGGCGGCTGTTGCCGCGCGATCCGGAGGGGCCGGAGCTGGAGGGCCTGAGCGACGAAGAGGCGGCGCGGATGGCGGCGGAGCTGCGGGCGGCGCTGGAGCTGGTCGAAGAGCGGGCGGCGAGCCCCACGGGCGTCAGCGACGGCGACGCGCCGGAGGGATGATGGCCGCCGCCCGCGTCGCGCCGCTCCGGGGGCGGGGACCGATATTATCGGGTGTTTTGGGTGGGCGCTCAGCCGCCCGACGCGGCGGTGAACACCGCCAGCTGGGCGGCGAAGGCGCGCTGGAAGGCGGGGCGGGCTTCGGCGCGGGAGACGTAGGCGGCGAGGTTCGGATAGTCCTCGACGATCGCCCGCGAGCGGAACAGCACCCCCGCCATCATCAGGTCGCCGGCGCTGAAGGCGCCGTCGAGCCAGTCGGCGTCGCCGAGGCGGCGGGAAAGCTCGCCCAGCGTCTTGCGGGTGCGCTCGTCCAGCAGCGGCAGGCGCTGCTCGTACCAGGGCTGGTCGCGCTCCAGCAGGAAGGCCATGCCGCGCTCGACCAGCGGCGGCTCCACGGTGTTCAGCGCGGCGAACATCCAGGCGATGGCGCGCGCGCGGCCGTTCGCGTCGTCCGGCAACAGGCCGCGGTGGCGCTCGGCGATGTGCAGCACGATGGCGCCGGACTCGAACAGGGCGAGGTCGCCGTCCTCGTAGGTGGGGATCTGGCCGAACGGGTGCAGCGCCAGGTGCGCCGGCGCCTTCATCTCGGCGAACGAGACCAGGCGGACGTCGTAGGGCTGGCCCACCTCCTCCAGCGCCCAGCGCACGCGCATGTCGCGCGCCAGGCCGCGGCCGCGGTCGGGGGAGTTTTCGAAGGCGGTGATGGTGGGGCGCATGACGAGGCTCCTGGCGCTTGACGTCCCAAGGACGAACGACTGGCGGGCCGCGCGACACGGCCCGGAATTTTCTCGCCGGGCGCCGCTCGGCCGCCCCCCAGGCGGCGCGCGGCGCGGCGACGCGGACGGTTGCCTTCCGCGCCCAAGCCCGGCAAATCAGATTCATACGACCGTTCGGCCGCGACGGGGCGGACCGACTGCATATTGAAAGCCAAAGGCCTTTGACCGTTCAGCTCTCCAAGACCGCGCTCGCGGCCTCGCCGCTATCCTCCGTCGAGGCGATCATGTCCGGCCTCGCGGGCGTCGGCTACATCGCCTCGCGCCGCATCGCCACGGCCCTGTTCATGGCCGAGCACCTGCAAAAGCCGGTGCTGGTGGAGGGCGTCGCCGGCGTCGGCAAGACCGAGCTGGCCATCGCCACCTCGACCCTGCTCGGCCTGCCGCTGATCCGCATGCAGTGCTACGAAGGCCTGGACGAGTCCAAGGCCCTCTACGAGTGGAAATACGGCAAGCAGCTGCTCTACACGCAGATACTCAAGGACCGGATGGGCGAGGCGCTGGCCGACGCCCACTCGATGGAGGCGGCGATGGACCGGCTCCACGGCATGGGCGACATGTTCTTCTCCGAGCCGTTCATGGAGCCACGGCCGATCCTGAAGGCGCTGCAGTCGGAGGCCGGCTGCGTGCTCTTGATCGACGAGATCGACAAGAGCGACGAGGCGTTCGAGGCCTTCCTGCTGGAGGTGCTGTCGGCCTTCCAGGCCTCGATCCCGGAGATCGGCACCATCAAGGCCAAGATCCCGCCGCTGGTGTTCCTCACCTCCAACAACGTGCGCGACCTCGGCGACGCGCTGAAGCGCCGCTGCCTGCACCTGCACATCCCGCTGCCGGACGCCCACCTGGAGGAGCGGATCGTCGCCACCCGGGTGCCGGGGGTCGACACCCAGCTCACCCGTGAGCTGGTGGCCTTCGTGCAGTCGTTGCGCGACCTGGAGCTGCGCAAGGTGCCGTCGATCTCGGAGACGGTGGACTGGGCGCGGGCGCTGGTGCTGCTGCACGCGGACGGGCTGAATTCCGACCTGGTGCGCGAGACCCTGAACGTGCTGTTGAAGTTCGAGCAGGACATCGTCGCGGTCGAGCCGAAGCTGAACGAGCTGCTGGGCCGCGCCTCCGAGGTCAGCGGGGGCGAATAGGCGTGGCTTCCGCCGTCCAGGCGACGCTCGAGGACTTCATCAAGGCGCTGCGCGCCTCGGAGGTGCGCGTCTCGCCCGCCGAGGCCATCGACGCGCACAGGGCGATGATCGAGGTCGGCTACTGGGACCGCGAGCTGTGCAAGGACGCGCTGTGCATCGCGCTGGCCAAGACCGAGGACGAGGTGGCGCGGTTCGACGAGTGCTTCGACGCCTACTTCACCCGCGACGGCTTTCAGGACGCGCCGCCGCGGCCGCAAGCCGGCCAGGGGGCGTCGCAGGGCGAAGGCGGCGACCTCGCCGACCTGCCGCTGGCGCAGATGCTGCTCGACAATGACCAGATCAGCCTCAACCAGGCGATGGAGGCGGCGGCCAGGCGCGCCCGCTCCACCGACGTGCGGCTCAACACCCAGCGCAACCTGGTCTCGCGGCGCATCCTCGACGAGATGGGCCTGCGCGAGCTGGAGGAGCTGATCCAGCGGCTGCGCGAGATGGGGCTGCCGCGCGACGAGGCGCTGGCCGACCGGCTCACCGAGCGGCGCGAGGCGCTGTTCGAGGAGGCGAACCGATTCGTCGACCGGCAGATGCTGCTCTACGCCCGCGAGACCGGCCGGCGGATGCGCGAGCAGATCCTCGGCCAGCAGAAGCTGACCTCGGTCGAGCCCGAGGACATGCGCCAGATGGAGGCGCTGGTGAAGCGGATGGCCAGGCGCCTGGCCAGCCGCTACTCGCGCAAGCGCCACCGCGCCCGCATCGGCAAGCTCGACGTGCGCAAGACCATCCGCAAGAGCATGGGCTACGGCGGGGTGCCGTTCGACATCGTCTGGAAGACCGAGACCATCGAGAAGCCGAAGATCGTCGCCATCTGCGACGTCTCGCGGTCGGTCGCCGCCGCCGCGCAGTTCATGCTGCTGTTCCTCTACAGCCTGAGCGAGGTGATCGAGAAGCTGGAGGCGTTCGCCTTCTCCGACCGGCTGATCGACGTCGGCGACATCCTCGAAGAGGAGGAGCTGGACCAGGCCATCGCTTCGATCATCAAGAAGATCGGCATGCGGCCCACCGACTACGGCCGGGCGCTCGGCGACTTCGCCGAGCTGCACCGCGACAGCCTGGACCGCCACACCACCATCATCGTGCTGGGCGACGGCCGCTCCAACTACGCCAACCCGCGGCTCGACATCATGCGCGACATCTCGCACCGGGCGCGGGCGGTGATCTGGCTCAATCCGGAGCCGCAGACCTACTGGGGCCAGGGCGATTCGCGGATGGACCAGTACGCGCGCTTCTGCAACGTCGCCAAGGTCTGCAACACGCTGAACCAGCTGGAGCGGATCATCGAGGACGTGCTTCGCACCTATATGCCGCGCTGAAGCGTCGCGCCGGCGCCCCTAAAGGAAAGGGGTGGCCCGGCGGCGCGGGGGCCTGCTATTGCCTAGCGCCAGAGGATGGGGCTCGTGTCGGAGAGATCGATGTCGGGGCGTGACCAGGAACTGATCGATATCATCGCCGAGGAGGCGCTGATCGACCGCGCCAAGCTGGACCCGG
>DASXEN010000089.1:0-29484 GCA_036490095.1 Caulobacteraceae bacterium | reverse complement strand
CGATGGTCTATGGCTTCGTCAAGCAGTCGAGCGGCCACATCCAGGTCTACAGCGAGCCCGGCCAGGGCACGACGGTGAAGATCTACCTGCCGCGCTCGCGCCAGCCGGAGGACGCCGCGCCGGCGCTGCCCGAAGCGCTGGAGATGCCGGAGACCGGCCGCACCATCCTGGTGGTGGAGGACGAGGAGGCGGTGCGCGAGGCGGCGCTGGCGATGATGGACGCGCTTGGCTACCAGCGGCTGGAGGCGCGCGACGCGGAGTCGGCGCTGGGGCTGGTCGAGGCCGGCGCCCACGTCGACCTGGTGTTCACCGACGTGGTGATGCCCGGCCGCCTGCGCACCCGCGAGTTCGCCCAGCGCCTCCGGGAGCTGCGCCCCGGCCTGCCGATCCTGTTCACCTCCGGCTACACCGACAACGCCATCATCCACCAGGGCCGGCTCGACGAGGGCGTGCACCTGATCTCCAAGCCGTACGCCAAGGACGACCTCGCCCGCCGCCTGGCCCAGCTGCTGGCCCAGGGGCCGCCGCTGGCCGGCTGAGCCGCCGGGGCGCACCCCCAAAAGAGGGGATAGGCGGCCCCGCCACGCCTGCGAAGCTGCGCCGGCCTTGCCAGCTGACGCCCGGCGCCTCGACCACTGGCGACAGCACCTCCCGCGTGCGCCCAAGCCCATAGGCAACCTTCGCGGCGCGCAGTAAGGCTCGGGCCTTTCCCGGAGGGCCTGCATGATCGACCGTCGCCAGCTTCTCGTCTCCGCCTCGGCCGGCGCCGCCGCGCTCGCGCTGCCCAGCCTCGCGCTGGCCGACGACAGTCCGCTCACGCCGCTGTTCGACGCCTTCTTCCAGGAGCGGCTGCGGCGGCGGCCGGAGAGCGCCACCCAGCTCGGCCTCGACAAGGGCGTCGACGCCGACCTGAAGAGCAGGCTCACCGACGATTCGCCGGCCGGCCTCGCCGCCCAGCGGGCGCTGACCCAGGACCAGGCGCGCCGCCTGCGGGCCGTGGACCGCGGCTCGCTCTCGGCCGCCGACCAGGCGAGCTACGACACCGTGCTCTATTCGCTGCAGAGCTCGGCGGCGCTGGAGGCGTTCGACTTCGGCGGCGCGGCGTTCGGTCCCTCGCCCTACGTGGTCAGCCAGCTGACCGGCGCCTACCAGTTCGTGCCGGACTTCCTCGACACCAAGCACTCGATCGCGACCGCCGCCGACGCCGACGCCTACGTCGCCCGCCTCCAGGCATTCGTGCAGGAGCTCGACGACAACACCGAGCGGATGCGCCACGACGCGGGCCTGGGCGTCACCGCGCCGGACTTCATCCTCGACCTGACCCTCGACCAGCTGACCAAGACCCGCGCGCCGACCGCGGACGGGACGGAGTTGGTGACCTCGCTGGCGCGCCGCGCCGCCGCCAAGGGCCTGCCGGCCAGCTACGCCGCCGACGCCGCGCGGCTCTACCGGGAGAAGATCGGCCCGGCGCTCGACCGGCAGATCGCCGAGGTGCGCCGCCAGCGCGCCGCCGCCGGGCACGACGCCGGCGTCTGGCGTTTCAAGGACGGGGCGGCCTTCTATGCGGCGGCGCTGCGCTCGACCACCACCACCGCCTACTCGCCCGAGGAGGTGCACCAGCTGGGCCTCGACCAGGGCAAGGCGATCAGCGCCCGCATCGACGGCCTGCTGCGCAAGCAGGGACTGACCCAGGGCTCGCTGGCCGACCGGCTGAAGGCGCTCTACGCCGATCCGTCGCAGCTCTACCCCAACACCGACGCCGGCAAGGCCGAGGCGATCACCTATTGCAACAGCCGCCTGGCCCTGATCCGGCCGCTGCTGCCGAACGCCTTCCACCGGCTGCCGCCCTACCAGTTCGAGGTGCGCCGGGTGCCGCCGCAGACCGAAGCCGGGGCCGCGTCGGCCTTTAGCGAGGGGCCGGCGATCGACGGCTCGCGCCCGGGCCTCGTCTACATCAACCTGCACGACACGGCCGAGTGGCCCAGGTTCTCGCTGGCGACGGTGATCTACCACGAGGGCCTGCCCGGCCATCAGCTGGAGGGCGGGCTGGCGCTCTCCAACCCGCACCTCTCGCTGCTGCGCAAGAGCCTCGGCTTCTCCGCCTACGCCGAGGGCTGGGCGCTCTACGCCGAGCAGCTGGCCGACGAGCTGGGCGCCTACGACCAGGACCCATTGAGCCGCATCGGCTACCTGAAGTTCCAGCTGTTCCGCGCCAACCGCTGCGTGGTCGACACCGGCATCCACCACCTGCGCTGGAGCCGCGAGCAGGCCATCGCCTGGTTCGTCGACCAGGAGGGCGAGGCCCCCGGCTTCGCCGCCCGCGAGGTCGAGCGCTACTGCACCAGCCCCGGCCAGGCCTGCAGCTACAAGATCGGCCACACGGTGATCACCGGCCTGCGCGACAAGGCCAAGGCCGCCTACGGCCCCCGCTTCGACATCAAGGACTTCCACGACATGGTGCTGGCCAACGGCCGCGTCCCGCTGGAAGTGCTGGAGCGCGTGGCGGCGGAGTGGGTCGGGCGGGCCAAGAGCTGAGTTCGGTATCCTTCTCCCCTTGCGGGAGAAGGTGGCCGCGAAGCGGCCGGATGAGGGGTGTTAGCTGGATGACGGGGATTGGCGGGAAGCCACAACGGCGGGCCGCGGCGCTGACACCCCTCATCCGTCAGGCTCCGCCTGACACCTTCTCCCGCAAGGGGAGAAGGAAACCTGTGCGCTAAGCCCCGAAGAACTCCCGCACCCGGGCGATGACGAAGTCGATCTCGCGCTCGGAATGGGTCCAGTCCAGCGGCAGGCTGAGCAGCGAGGCGGCGAGGCGCTCGGCGACCGGGAAGTCGCCGCGGGACCAGCGGCCGGCGTAACAGGGCTGCAGGTGCACCGGCGTCGGGTAGTGGACGTTGGTGCCGACGCCGTTGCGGTGCAGGAAGCCCTGCAGCTCGTCGCGCACGCCGGGCGCACGCACGGGGTAGACATGCCAGACCGGCTGCGCCCAGGCGCGCACCGGCGGCAGGTGCAGGCCGGGCACGTCGGCCAGGCCCATGAAGTAGCGCAGCGCCAGCTCGCCGCGGCGGGCGTTCCACAGGTCGAGCCGGTCGAGCTTCACGCCGAGCACGGCGGCCTGCAGCGGATCGAGCCGCGAGTTGCGGCCGGCCAGCTCGTGCAAATACTTCTGGCGCGAGCCGTAGTTGGCCAGCATCCGCACCCGCTCGGCAAGGTCCGGATCGTCGGTGGCCAGCGCGCCCCCGTCGCCGAGCGCGCCGAGGTTCTTGGTCGGGTAGAAGCTGAAGGCGGCGGCGTCGCCGAGCGCGCCGCAGCGGCGGCCCTTGAAGCGGGCGCCGTGCGCCTGGCAGGCGTCCTCCAGCACCTTGATGCCGCGCCCGCTGATGGCGGCGGCGAGGCCGGTCATGTCGACCGGATGGCCGTAGAGGTGCACCGGCATCACCACGCGGGTGCGTCCGGTGATGGCGGCCGGCAGCCTGGCCATGTCCATCAGCCCGGTGTCGGGCTCGACGTCGACCAGCACCGGCGTCGCGCCGACCTCGTCCACGGCCAGCGCGCTGGCGACGAAGGTGTGGGCCGGCACGATCACCTCGTCGCCGGGGCCGATGTTCCAGGCGCGCAGGGCCAGCGAGAGCGCGTCGAGGCCGTTGCCGACGCCGATCATGGTCTCGACGCCGCAGTAGTCGGCGAAGCGGCGCTCGAACTGGCCGACCTCGGCGCCGCCGATCAGCCAGCCGGACTTCATCACCCGCCGCATCGCCAGCTCCAGCTCGGCGCCGACGACTTGCGAGGTGCGGGCGAGGTCGAGGTAGGGCACGGCGCTGACCGGCTCGTGGCCGGCGTCCCAGCGCGCGAAAGCGTCGTGGTCGCGGATGTAGTCGGCCTCGTCGTACTCCTCCGAGGCCAGCACGATCACCACCGAGTCGTCGGAGAAGTCGCTGAGGTCGCGCCAGCAGCCGGCGTCGACCACGGCGGCCTGGTTGGGCCGGTCCAGCTGCACGGTGTGGGTGGTCCCGCCGCGCTCGACCCTGAGCCGCACGCTGCCGCGCAGGCACAGGAAGCATTGGCGCAGCGCCCGGTGACCGTGGCCGCCGCGGCTTTCGCCGGCCGGCACGTCGCGGATGTAGTAGGCGCGGTGCACCGGAAAGCCGATGTGCCTGGACACCTCGGCCACGCCCAGAATGCCGTTGGCCATCGGGATGGTCTGCAGCTCGACGAGCCGGACGAACGGCGGCGCGGGCTTGGCGGCCGGCGAGCCCTGGGCGGGGTTCAGAAGGGGTTGCGACGCCAAAACGCTTCCTCAGGCGATTCCAGCCCGCATGGCGCCACGATTACGGTTAACGGCGGCTTAGGGGCGGCTGCGGCTCAGTTGGCCGCCTTGCGCTTCAGCTGCACGAACCGCGCGCCGCCGGCCGCGAAGCTGGCGCCGATCCGCGGTCCGTGGGCGGCGGCGAAGGCCTCGGCGGCGGCCGGGCCGGCGAACACGATCCAGCCGCCCGCGACCACATGCGCCGTCCAGGCGGCGGCGTCCGCGTCGGCGTCGCGCGCCAGGTGCAGCAGGGCGATGCGGCCGGCGTAGCGGGTCTCGCCAAAGGCCGGCGTGGCGACCGCCAGCTCCGGCGCGTAGGCCGGGGCCGGGTCGAGCGCGAGGTAGTTGAGGCGCCCGTCGGCCAGCGGGGCGACGTCGATCTCGAAATCGGCCAGCTGCGCCTCGCTCCAGGCGTCGAGGCAGAGCACCGCGCCGACCTGGTAGCGGCGGGCGAGCCAGACCAGCGCCGCGGCGGTGCGCCCGCCGCCGGAGCCGATCTCGACCACGTCGCCGGCCGGCGCGTGCCGCATCGCCTCCATCAGCGCGACAAGTTTTTCATCGCCGCAGTCGCCGGGGATGGAGTCGGTGAGGCGGATCAGGCCGGCGCGCTCGATCGGCGACAGCGGCGCCTTGCCGGCCACCGCGGGCCAGAACGACGGCGGGCGGATCCGCGCCACCCGCTCGCCGAGCGTGCGCGGCGCGGACGGCGGCGCCGGGCCTTCTGTCGCTGGGTAAGCGAGGGCGGCTTCACCCATTCCAGGGGCCTTCCTGCAGCGTGCGCGTCGAAGCCGCCCACACAGCACGCGCGTGGTTAAGGGCTCGCTAAGGAATCGCCGCCTGCGACGCCTTGACCCGGCGTCCGCCAGGCCCGAAGAGATTTCCAACAAGCGTTTGAAAGAGAGTATGCGCCATGGGACGGCTCGACGGACGATCGACGGTGGTGACCGGCGCGGCCAGCGGCATCGGCCGCGCGACCTCGAAGCTGTTCGCCCGCGAGGGCGCGTCGGTGGTCTGCGTCGACCGCGCCGAGGCGGTCGAGGAGACGGCCAAGGCGATCCGCGAGGCCGGCGGCAAGGCGGTGGCCGTGCAGGGCGACGCCGGCAAGGAAGACGACGTCAAGGCCTACATCCAGCGGGCGCTGGCCGAGTTCGGCGGCCTCGACGCGGTCTACGCCAACGCCGGCGTCGGCTCGGCCGGCGGCGCGTTCGGGCCGATCGACCAGATCACCCCGGACGGCTGGATGGAGGTGCTGCGGATCAACCTGGTCGGCCCGTTCCTGGCCATCAAGCACGCCAGCGCGGTGATGCGCGAGAAGGGCAAGGGCTCGATCATCTGCACCGCCTCGGTGGCCGGCATCCGCTCCGGCGCCGGCGGCATCCCCTACTCCGCCTCCAAGGCCGGGGTGATCAACCTGGTGCAGACCTGCGCCAACGAACTCTACGGCACCGGTGTGCGGGTCAACGCCATCTGCCCGGGCTTGATCGAGACCGGCATGACGCGGATGGTCTACCAGCGCGCCCGCGAGCGCGGCACCGAGAACCGCATCGGCCAGCTGAACCCGCTGGGGCGCGGCGGCGAACCGGAGGAGATCGCCGGGGCGGCGCTGTTCCTCGCCTCCGACGACAGCTCCTACGTCAACGGCCAGGCCATCGTGGTCGATGGCGGGCTCTCCTCGTCCCACCCGGTGGGGTCGCGGCGCGGCGCGCGCTGATTCTGCGCTGCCGCTTGCCCACGCCTAAGTTGACGCCGATAACTTGAAGCCAACCACGAGGGCCGCGCCAAGGCGGCCGCTGACAGAACGGGGGACGGGAGCCAGCATGGAAGACCGCGTTTCGTTCGGAGCGAGGCTGGCGGAGTTGGCCGCCGAGCGGCCGGATCGCCCGGCGATCACCGACGAGCATCGCACGGTGACCTGGCGCGAGCTCGACCAGCGCACCAACCGGATCGCCAGGGCGCTTGAGCAGCTGGGCGTGCGCCAGGGCGACCTCGTCACCATCGGCCTGCCGAACACCGCCGAGTTCCTGGAGGCCGCCTACGCGATCTGGAAACTCGGGGCGACCCCGCAGCCGATCTCCTGGCGGCTGCCGCCGCACGAGGCGGAGGCGGTGATGGCGCTGGCTGACACGCGTCTGCTGATCGCCGGCGACACGCTGCGGAGCGAACGGCCCCGCTACGACGTCCAGACCCTGCTCGGCATGAGCGACGACGCCGGGCCGCTGGAGGACCGCATCGCCCCGGTGTTCAAGGCGCCCACCTCCGGCGGCTCCACCGGGCGGCCGAAACTGATCCTGGCGGGAACGCCCGCCGTGTTCGTGCGCGACGCGCCCGGCGGCTACCGGCTGACCGGCGACGACGTGATGGTGATGCCGGGTCCGTTCTACCACAACGCCCCGTTCACCTGCTCGGTGGCCGGCCTGAACCTGGGCGCGCACGTGATGGTGCTGCCGAGGTTCGACGCGGAGAAGACGCTGGCCGCCGTCGCTCAGCACAAGGCGACCTGGCTCTACGTGGTGCCGACCATGATGAGCCGTATCTGGCGCCTGCCCGAGGGGGTGCGCGCCGCCTACGACGTCTCCACCATCAAGACCGTCTGGCACATGGCCGCGCCCTGCCCACCCTGGCTGAAGGAGGCCTGGATCGACTGGCTGGGGCCTGAGGCCATCATGGAGCTCTACGCCGGCACCGAGGCGCAGGCGGTGACCATCATCACCGGCACGGAGTGGCTGGCGCACCGGGGCTCGGTGGGCAAGGTGGCGTTCGGCGAGATGGCGGCGTTCGACGCCGACGGCAACCGGCTGCCGCCGGGCGAGATCGGCGAGGTGTTCATGCGCCGCCCGGAGGGCTCGCCGCCGAGCTACCAGTATCGCGGCGCCAGCGCCCGCACCCTGCCCGGCGGCTGGGAGAGCCTCGGCGACATCGGCTCGTTCGATGCGGACGGCTACCTCTACCTCGCCGACCGGCGCACCGACATGATCCTGGTCGGCGGCTCCAACGTCTATCCGGCGGAGATCGAGGCGGCGCTCGACGAGCACCCGCTGGTGCAGTCCTCGGCGGTGATCGGCCTGCCGGACGAGGAGATGGGCGCGCAGATCCACGCCATCGTGCAGCCGCGCCCCGGCCTTTCCGAGGATGCCCTGCGCCAGCACCTGCGCGGCCTGCTGGTCAGCTACAAGCAGCCGCGCAGCTACGAGTTCGTCGCCGACAACATCCGCGACGACGCCGGCAAGGTGCGCCGCACCCAGCTGCGCGACGAGCGCATCGCGAAGATGAAGGAGACGGCTTGATCAACCCCCCGCTCTCCCCCGCGGAAGCGGGGGCCCAGGCTTTTTCTGGCGACCCGAGCGCCCTTCGATAAGACACCTGGGTCCCCGCTTTCGCGGGGAAGAGCGGATTTGAAGCGATAATGAATTGAAATGATGGAAGAAAACCGATGAGCGTCAAAGGCAAAGCCTACATGGTGGGGGTCTATGAGCATCCGCTCAGGGACATCCCGCACCTGTCCACCGCCCAGGTCCACGCCGAGGTCGCCAAGGGGGCGCTGGAGGATGCGGGGCTCTCGTTCGGCGACGTCGACGCCTACTTCTGCGCCGGCGACGCGCCCGGCTTCGGGGCGATGTCGATGGCCGACTACATGGGCCTGAAGCTGAAGCACATGGACTCCACCGAGACCGGCGGCTCGTCCTACATCGTCCACGCCGGCCACGCCGCCGAGGCGATCGCGGCCGGCAAGTGCAAGGTGGCGCTGATCACCCTGGCCGGCCGCCCGCTGGGCTCGCGCAACGGCCTCGGCGACGCGGCAACGCGCGGCGAGCGCTTCCGCATGGCGCCCGGCGGCGGCGCCGGCGGCGGCATCAACGAGGTCCCCGAAGCCGGCTTCGAGAACATCTGGGGCGGCACCACCCACAACACCTACGGCATGTGCGCCATGCGCCACATGCATGACTACGGCACCACCTCCGAGCAGCTGGCCTGGATCAAGGTCGCCGCCTCGCACCACGCGCAGTGGAACGAGCACGCGATGCTGCGCGACGTGGTCACCGTCGAGGAGGTGGTCAACTCGCCGATGATCGCCGACCCGCTGCACCGCATGGACTGCTGCGTCATCACCGACGGCGGCGGCGCGGTGATCATGGCCGCGCCCGAGGTCGCCAAGAGCCTCAAGCGGCCGCTGGTGAAGGTGATCGGCCACGGCGAGGCGCCGAAGGGGCCGCGCGGCGGCAAGGACCTCGACCTCACCTACTCCGGCGCCGCCTGGTCCGGCCCGCCCGCCTGGGCGGAAGCCGGGATCACGCCCGCCGACATCAAGTACGCCTCGATCTACGACAGCTTCACCATCACCGTCTTGATGCAGCTGGAGGACCTCGGCTTCTGCAAGAAGGGTGAGGGCGGCAAGTTCGTCGCCGACGGCAACCTGATCTCCGGCGTCGGTCGCTTGCCCTTCAACACCGACGGCGGGGGCCTGTGCAACAACCACCCGACCAACCGCGGCGGCATCACCAAGATCATCGAGGCGGTGCGCCAGGCCCGCGGCGAGGCCCACCCGAAGGTGCAGGTCCCGAACTGCGACCTGGTCATCGCCCACGGCACCGGCGGCTCGCTCGGCACCCGCCACGGCGCCGGCACCCTCATCATGGAAAGGGAATAGGCTCATGTCCGACGTTCAAGAGCGCCCGACGACGCGCCGCATCCCGGCGCCGAGCCAGAACCTGGAGAGCAAGCCCTTCTGGGACGCGGCCAAGGAAGGCCGCTTCCTGATCAAGCGCTGCACCGCTTGCGGCGAGCCGCACTGGTATCCGCGCAGCATGTGCCCCTTCTGCGCTTCCACCGACACCAAGTGGGAGGAGAGCAAGGGCGAGGGCGAAATCTACACCTTCAGCGTCATGCGGCGGAACACGCCCGTGCCCTACGCGATCGGCTACGTGACGCTGGACGAGGGCGTCTCGCTGCTCACCAACTTCGTCGACTGCGACTTCGACGCGCTGAAGGTCGGCCAGCGGGTGAAGCTGAAGTGGACGCCGACCAGCGAGGGCAATCCGCCGGTCTTCACCTTCACGCCGGCCTGACGGGAGGCGGCGATGGATCGGCGCGGCGAGCTGGTGGTCGAAAGCCTGGAGCTGGCCGCCGAGCGCTGCGCCGACCTCACGCCGCTGGTCTACGAGCGGCTGTTCGCCGAGCAGCCGCAGATGCAGCCGCACTTCTGGCGCGACACCAACGGGGCGATCAAGGGCGAGATGCTGGCGCGGGTGATCGAGGCCATCCTCGATTTCATCGACGAGCGCGCCTACGCCCACCGCCTGATCCAGTGCGAGGTGGTGACCCACGCCGGCTACGACGTGCCCCCGGAGGTGTTCGCCACCTTCTTCGGCGTGGTCGCCGCGACGCTGAAGGCCCTGCTCGCCGACGCCTGGACCGCGCCGATCGACCAAGCCTGGACCAGCCTGCTGGCCGACCTGGACTACTTCGTGCAGCACCCGGACCAAAGCCAGACCGCGGCGGCCTGAGCGGCGCGAGGCGGCCGCGTCGCTCCCGCCGGCCCTCACACCCTCCCATGTCATCCCGGAGAGCCCGCCGTCAGGCGGGACTCATCCGGGACCTACTTCCCACCGCGGCGCTGAGGAGATCCCGGACGACTCCGCTGCGCAGGGCTCCGGGATGACATTGGAATAGGGAATGAAGGCGCGACCCGGATGCATAAGCCGCCGCCGCTGACAAGCTGGCGCCTGACTGCGCGCAGGGCTATCTTCGGAACATGCACCATCACCATATAGCGCCGCTCGTCGCCGTCTGGGTCAGCATCTTCTCCAGCCTGGCCGGCGCCGGCTTCGCGATCTTCGCCGCCGTCTGGAGCGCCAAACATCGAGGGCCGCAAGCTTTCGACGCCGCCGCCAGCGCCCGCCGCATCCGGGCGATGCCGATCAGGGCTCGCGACCCTGCCCCGGGTTCGCGCAACTGAGCTAATCCGTACGGCGTCACCGCGATTAGCCGCGGTCAGAGCCCGCCGTCGATCGCTTGGCTGTTTCTCGATCCCATTCCCCCAACGACGGTCACCGCCGGCCTTTGTGCCGGCGGCCCATGAACATCTATTGTGGGGTGGCCGTGCGGCCGCACGGCCATGGCTGGCACAGTGTTCATGGATGGCCGGCACAAAGGCCGGCCAGGACCGTAGTTTGGGGGTGACCCGCCCCTACTCCGCCGCCGCCCGCGCGGCGCCGAGCCTCGGCGACAGCTCGCCCGCCTCGTAGCGCCTGGCCATCGCCGACATCGGCAGCGGCTCGATGCGGCTGGCTTGCCCCGCCGCGCCGAACTGCTCGAAGCGCTCCACGCACACGGCCCGCATCGCCTCCATCGCGGGCTTCAGGTACTTGCGCGGGTCGAACTCGCCCGGGTGCTCGGCCAGCACCATTCGGATCGCGCCGGTCATGGCCATGCGGTTGTCGGTGTCGATGTTGATCTTGCGCACGCCGTGGCGAATGCCCCGCTGGATCTCGGCGATCGGCACGCCCCAGGTCTGCGGCATCTCGCCGCCATAGCGGTTGATCACCTCCTGCAGGTCCTGCGGCACCGACGACGAGCCGTGCATCACCAGGTGGGTATTGGGCAGGCGCCGGTGGATCTCCTCGATCACGTCCATCGCCAGCACGTCGCCGTCGGGCTTGCGGCTGAACTTGTAGGCGCCGTGGCTGGTTGCCCATGGCGATGGCCAGCGCGTCGACCTCGGTCGCCTTGACGAACGCCACGGCCTGGTCGGGGTCGGTCAGCAGCCGCTCGCGGGGCAGCGCGCCGTCGAAGCCGTGGCCGTCCTCCTTCTCGCCCATGCCGGTCTCCAGGCTGCCGAGCACGCCCAGCTCGCCTTCCACCGAGACGCCCACCAGGTGGGCGAGGTCGGCGACCCTGCGGGTGACGGCGACGTTGTAGGCGTAGTCGGCGGGGGTCTTGGCGTCGGGCCCCAGCGAGCCGTCCATCATCACGCTGGTGAAGCCGTGCTGGATCGCCGTCGCGCAGGTGGCCTCGTTATTCCCGTGGTCCTGGTGCATGCAGATCGGGATGCGCGGGTGCAGCTCCGCCAGCCCGTCGATCAGATGCTTCAGGACGATGTCGCTGGCGTACTGGCGCGCGCCGCGGCTGGCCTGGATGATGACCGGCGCATCGCAGGCCTGCGCCGCCTCCAGGATCGCCAGCCCCTGTTCCATGTTGTTGATGTTGAACGCCGGCACGCCGTAGCCATGCTCGGCGGCGTGGTCCAGCAACTGGCGCAGCGTGATCTTCGCCATGGCCCCCTCGTCTGCGGACGTCGGCCTTCAGCTATCCCACAGCCGCGGCGATCGCGCACTGCCCATCATGCGCTGCGCGCCAGCATCGTCGTCAGCGTCTCGGCGAGCTTGGCGATGTCGAAGGGCTTGCGCACGATGGTGGCCGAGCCGCCGAGGGCGCGTTCGACGGCGGCGGTGTCGGGGTGGCCGCTGGCGAGGATGATCGGCAGCTGCGGCAGGGCGCGGCGCAGGCGCTCGGCGGTCTGGGCGCCGTCCATGCCCGGCATGGCGTAGTCGATCACCGCGATCTGCGGACCCCTGGCCGCCAGCTGCAGCGCCGCCTCGCCGCCGTTGGCGTCCAGCACCTTGAAGCCACGCGCCTCCAGCCCGCCGCGCACCACGACGCGCACGGCCTCGTCGTCGTCCACCAGCAGCACCGTGGCGCCGGCCGCCACGCTGGGCGCGGCCGCGGCCGCCTCGGGCGCCTCGGCCGGTCCTGCCGCTTCGCCAGACGCCTCGCTCAGCATCAGCGTCACCGTGGTGCCGGCCCCGGGGGCCGAGGCGATGCGCGCGTCGCCGCCGGCCTGGCGGGCGACGCCGTAGACCTGGGCGAGGCCGAGGCCGGTGCCCTTGCCCAGCGCCTTGGTGGTGTAGAACGGATCGAAGGCGCGGCGCATCACGTGCAGCGGCATGCCCTCGCCGGTGTCGATCACCTGCAGCTCGATGTAGCTCCCGGACGGCAGCACCGCGTCGCCCGACAGCGCCACCTTGCGGCTGCGCACCGTCAGCCGCCCGCCGCCCGGCATGGCGTCGCGGGCGTTGACCGCCATGTTCATCACCGCCAGCTCCAGCTGAGTGGCGTCGGACATCACCGGCACGCGCTCCTCGTCGAGGTCGAACACCAGCTCGATCTTCGGCCCGAGCGTGCGGGCCAGCATGTCGCCCATGCCGGCCAGGGTGTCGGCGACGATCAGCGGCTTCAGCTCCAACTTCTGCTGGCGCGAGAAGGCCAGCAGCTGGCGGGTGAGGCTGGCGCCGCGGTCGGACGCCTCCAGCCCGTTGCGCGCCCAGCGGCGCACCACCTTCTCGTCGGCCGCCTTGCCGAGGATCAGCTCGAAGGCGCCGCGGATCGCCTGCAGCAGGTTGTTGAAGTCGTGGGCGATGCCGCCGGTGAGCTGGCCCAGCGCCTCCAGCTTCTGGCTCTGGCGCAGCGCGTCCTCGGCGGCGGCCCGCGCCTCGATCTCCTCGTTGAGCCGCAGGTTGGCGGTGGCGAGCCGCGCGGCGGTGCTGGTCATGAAGGTCAGCAGCATCAGCGCCAGCAGCGTCAGGATGACGAGGCCGGTATGGCGGGCGACGAACGCCGACAGGTCCTCGCGGGCGGTCTGGACGTAGACGAAGCCGAGGCGCGATCCCTGCTCGACCACGGGGCGGGCGACCAGGTCGCGGCCGTTCGCCTGCATGTCCTCCGGCCCCGCCAGGCGCGCCGGCGCCGGGCCGGCGTCCGGGCGCGCCATCAAGGCGAGCTGGCGTCCGTCCGTGCCATAGATGGCGGCCGCGGAGACCTGCGGATTGCGCATCAGGGCGCTGAGGTCCTGGCGCATCGCCGTCTCGTCGTCGAACGAGAGGGCGGCGCTGACGCTGCCGGCCAGCACCTCGGTCTGCGCCTCCGCCTGCTGGCGCGCCTCACCCTGGTGGGCGGCCTCCTCGCGGAACGCCAAGCCGACCGACGCCACCACCAGCACCAGCGCGCTGATCCACAAGAGGGCGACGCGGCGCGGCTCAGGATCGCGCTGGCTCACCGCTTCACCTCCGCGGCCAGCGCCAGCAGCTTGGAGCTGATCCCCAGGCGCGACTGACCGGCCTTGCCGGCGTCGATGAGGAAGCGCACCCGGTCGCCCACCAGCACCAGGTGGACGATGCCGCGGCTGCTGTCACCGTCGGTGACCGTCAGCACCGGCTGGCCCTCCACCGCCTTCAGCGCGGCGGCCGGCGACTGCGCCGCCGACCCCGCCAGGTAGGCGATCTGGCAGCCGGACTCGGGGTCGAGCCGGGCCACGCGGCGCACCACCAGCGGGTGGGCGCCGACGTTCTGGCCGGCCGCCATCCGCTCCAGCATGCCGTCGAAGGGATCGTCGCCCTGGACGCAGACCACCAGCGGCGCGCGCGGGCCGGCGAAGGCGCTGCTCGGCCAGACGACGAAGGGCGCGAACTTGGCGATGTAGGCCGCCTTCACCGCCAGCTCCAGCGGCGGCGCAGCCTGGGCGCCGCCGGCGAACAGGCCGGCCGCGAGCGCGGCCCCCAAGCGCCTCATTCGCTGCGTCGTACGCACAAGGTTGTCCCTCGGCGGCGGCGCCGGCGCGCCGCCCCACCCGCTCCATAGCCTAGTCTGATGTCTCCTTCACAATGAAGCTGGACGGCAGCGGTTCCAAACCGGCGCCGCTGGCTCAAATTGGGTCACACCTGGAACCAACCTGCGCCGCTCGCGTTCCTTCCGATCCGCTGGGAGGCGAAATGGGTAGGGGCTGGCGGGGACGCGCGGGGGCGCGCTTTCGATCCATCAGGGACACCGGCGCCTTGATCGCGCTGGGCGCGCTGGCGTGCGGCGCGCTGGCGGCGCCGCGCGCGCACGCCGAATCGACCGCCGCCGCCACGGTCGATGACCTCCAGGGCCTGTCGATCAGCGAGCTCGCCAACCTGCCGGTCTCGTCGGCGACCAAGACCAGCGAGGCGCTGAGCGACGCGCCCGCGGCCCTCTATGTGATCACCCACGACGAGATCGTGCGCTCGGGCGCCGCCACCATCCCCGAGATGCTGCGGCTCGCGCCCAACCTGTTCGTCGCCCAGACCAGCGCCCACAGCTGGGTGATCACCGCGCGCGGCTTCGCCGGCAACCTCGCCGACCAGGCGTTCGCCAACAAGCTGCTGGTGCTGATCGACGGACGCACGGTCTACAACCCGCTGTTCTCCGGCGTCGACTGGGACAGCCAGGACGTGCTGCCGGACGACATCGACCGCATCGAGGTGATCAGCGGCCCTGGCGCGACGCTGTGGGGCGCGAACGCGGTCAGCGGGGTGATCAACATCATCACCCGCAAGTCCTACCAGACCCAGGGGGGCCTGGCCGAAGCGACCGCCACCACCGACGGCGAGGGGATCGCGCTGCGCTACGGCGGCCGCGTCAGCGACAACCTCACCTGGCGCGCCTACGCCAAGGACCTGGCGATCGGCGACACCCAGGGCGCCGCCGGGCTGGACGCGCACGACCATTGGGCCAAGCCCCAGGGCGGCTTCCAGATCGACTGGACGCCAGGCTCGGCCGACTCGTTCAGCCTCAGCGGCGACGGCTACGACGGCGAGGAAGCCCAGCCCACCGGCCCCGACGCCAGCTTCAACGGCTTCAACCTCAACGGCCGCTGGGATCACCAGTGGCGCGACGGCGGCGAGCTGCAAGTGCAGTCCTGGTTCAACCGCGAGGCGCGCGGGCCCGACGCCAGCGGCGGCACGCCCTACGCGTACGACAGCTATGACTTCGAGGCGCAGCAGGACTTCCCGCAGGTGGCGCGACAGCGCTTCGTGGTCGGGGCCGGCGTGCGCGACACCTGGTACCGCATCTCGCCGCTGCCGACCTTCTTCTACCAGCCGCCGTCCGGCTCGCTGCTGCTGGCCGACGTGTTCGCGCAGGACACCGTGGCGGTGTCGCGCTCGCTGAACCTGATCCTGGGGCTGAAGCTGGAGGACGATCCCTACTCGCGCCTCAGCACCCTGCCCAGCGCCCGGCTGACCTGGCGGGCGAATCCGGAGCTGCAGTTCTGGGCCTCGGCGCAGCGGGCGATCCGCTCGCCGACCCCGTTCGACACCAACGCCCAGGAGGAGCTGCCGGGCACCAGCTCGGTGTTCCTGGCCGGCAACCCCAGCTTCATGCCGGAGACGCTGTGGGCCTACGAGGCGGGCGTGCGCGCCCAGCCGTTCCAGCGCGCCTCGCTATCGATCTCGGCCTTCTACAACGACTACGACCACCTGCGGACCCTGGAGTTCGGCCCGGCGATCTTTCCGCTGCAGTGGGGCAACCTGCTGCAGGGCCACACCTACGGCCTGGAGGCCTGGGGCGACCTGCAGCTGGCCAGCTGGTGGCGGCTCTCGGGCGGCGTCGACCTGCTGGCCAAGCACCTCACCTTCAAGCCGGGGTCCTCGCAGCTGCTCGGCGTCGCCCAGGCCGGGGACGATCCGCCGACCCAGGCGCAGCTGCGCTCGGCGATGAACCTCGGCCCGAACGTGACTCTGGACGCCGACCTGCGCTACGTCGCCGCCCTGCCCGACCCGCACCTGGCCAGCTACGTCGAGGCCGGCGTCAGCCTGACCTGGAACCTGACCGCGCACCTGCAGCTGGCCGTCGCCGGCTTCAACCTGCTGCACGCCCACCACCTGGAGTTCGTCGGCGGAACCGAAGTCCCCCGCACCGGCGAAGCGCAACTCCGCTGGCGCTTCTGAGCCGCCGGGAGCCAGGCGGTTGCCGGGGCGCGTTTGCCTGAGATCGGCGGCGCGCCGCAGGCGCCTAGTCTCAACGCAGAGGCCGCAGAGAAGGCGCGGAGGTCGCAGAGGGTCTCGTAGCCTCCGCGGGCTCTGCGCCTTCCCTGCGTCCTCCGCGGTTAGAAGCGATGCCTGACGGCATCCGCCATGCCGGACGGTTTCGCGCCCTGCATTCCGCCCTGCCGTGTCCGGACTCGCGCCGGAAAGGGCGGCTTTAAGCCGGCGAATCTCAAACGGGCGTTTGCCTTCCGGCGGGCCGGGCGTACCGTTCGGGCATTGATCGTCGCCAGCCCTAGGACCTTTCAGACATGCGCTTCGGCATTTTCTACGAGCACCAGCTGCCCCGCCCCTGGACCCCGGGCCTGGAGCAGAAGCTGTTTCAGGACGCCCTCACCCAGGTCGAGCTCGCCGACAGGCTCGGCTTCGACAACGTCTGGGAAGTGGAGCACCACTTCCTCGAGGAATACTCCCACTCGTCGGCGCCGGAGATCTTCCTCGCCGCCTGCTCGCAGCGCACCAAGCAGATCCGGCTCGGCCACGGCATCGTGCTGATGCCGCCGGGCTACAACCACCCGGCCCGCGTCGCCGAGCGCATCGCCACGCTCGACCTGGTCTCCAACGGCCGCGTCGAATGGGGCACCGGCGAGAGCTCGGCGATCCTGGAGCTGGGCGGCTACGGCGTGCCGGTGGCCGAGAAGCGCAACGCCTGGCGCGAGGCGGTCGAGCAGTGCGCCAACATGCTGGCGATGGACCCCTATCCGGGCTTCCAGGGCCAGTTCTTCTCCATGCCGGCCCGCAACATCGTGCCCAAGCCGGTGCAGAAGCCGCATCCGCCGCTGTGGGTCGCCTGCTCCAACCGCGAGACCATCAAGCTCGCCGCCCGGCTCGGCATCGGCGCGCTGACCTTCGCCTTCGTCGACCCGGCCGAGGCCACCCA
The DNA here is from genome assembly GCA_036490095.1 of Caulobacteraceae bacterium. GTDB lineage: Bacteria > Pseudomonadota > Alphaproteobacteria > Caulobacterales > Caulobacteraceae > Acaudatibacter. The sequence goes on along the minus strand of DASXEN010000089.1, from coordinate 12,464 downwards.
GTGGGTCGAGGACTACTATCGGATCTTCAAGGAAGAGTGCGTGCCGATCGGCCACGCGGTGAACCCCAACATCTGCATGGTGTCCTCGTTCGGCGTCCACGCCGACGCCGAGGTGGCGCGCCAGCGCTTCCAGGAAGGCTTCCGCTTCTTCCAGTTCGCGCTCGGCTGGCACTACGGCTTCGGCGAGCAGGTGCCCGGCCGCACCAGCATCTGGGAGCTGTTCCAGAAGGCCCAGGGCGCCATGGCCGCCGGCGCGCCCGGCGCGGGCGGCATCGCCGGGGCGGCCGAGGGCGGCATCGGCACGCCGGAGACGCTGCGCGCCCACCTGAAGAAGTTCGAGGACTGCGGCGTCGACCAGGTCGCCTTCATCCAGCAGGGCGGCCGCAACCAGCACGAGCACATCTGCGAGGCGCTGGAGCTGTTCGCCGGCGAGGTGATGGGCGACTTCAAAGCCCGCGAGGCCGCGCGCCTGGCGAAGAAGACCGAGGAGCTCGCGCCCTACGTCGAGGCCGCCTTCAAGCGCAAGGAATGGATGCAACCCCTCGCCGACGACGAGATCCCGCACGTGCTGGCCCTTGGCCGCCAGATCGCCGAGCAAGGCGGCGCCCAGCCGGCGACGACGCCCGCCCAAACCCAACGCGCCGCCCGCAACGTCGCCTGGCGCGACGCGCTGGAGAAGGCCGACGCGAAGGAGTGAGGCTGATCCCTCCCCTTTATGGGGAGGGACAGACCGCGAAGCGGTCAGGGTGGGGAGGTCCGAAGCCGCACGCAGCGTCTGCGGCTGGCCGGTCTGTTTTGTCGGACATCCCCACCCTGCCGTCGCTTCGCGCCGGCTTTCCCTCCCCATGAAGGGGAGGGACGACTGTCAGCGCCTCCACACCCGCGCAAACTCCACCACCTGCCGCGCTACCGTCTCCACCTGGAAGGCGTCGCGCGGGTCTTTCAGGGAGCCGTCGTCGGCGAACGGCTTCAGGGCGCTGTTGATCGTGGCGCCCAGCGGGGTGGGCCAGCCGCGCAGGGCGTGGACGATGCCGCGCAGCGCCGCCAGCGCCGAGCCGCAGGCCTGCCAGCCGTCGGCGACGACGATGCAGCCCACCGCCCGCCCGTCCAGGTAGGGCCGCGCGTCCTCGCGCAGCGGCTCCAGGCTATCCAACGCGTTCTTCAGCAGTCCCGAGACCGAGCCGTGGTAGCCCGGCGTCGCGATGAGCACGCCGTCAGCCTCGCGCACGGCGTCCACCAGCGCCGAGCGCTCGGGCGGATGGTCGATGTCGGTGGGATTGAAGATCGGCAGCTTGGCCAGCATCTCGCCGCCGATCAGCCGCGTGCGCGCGCCCGCGGCTTCGGCCGCGGCCAGCGCCAGCGTCAGCGTCCGTTCGCTGGAGGACGGCGATCGGACCGTCCCGCCGATCCCGACGATCAGCGGTCGTTCACTGGCGGCCATTCAGCATCTCCGGACCCTCATCCTTCGGACTATCGATCCGGAGAGCTGGATGAAAGCGCCTTACGCGTCGGCCGTGGCCCGGCCCGCCGCCGCCTTCAGCTCGTCGATGGCGGTCGAGTACTTGTCGAGCGCCGCATCGCGCAGCTTCGGCAGGTGGTAGCTGGGGAACAGGTCCTGATCGGGCCGGTAGTCCTTCAGCACCTGCTTGGCGACCGTCACCTTGTGCACCTCGGTCGGGCCGTCGGCGATGCCCATCACCATGGCGCTGGTCAGCATGCCCATGAACGGCATCTCGTTGGAGACGCCCATGGCGCCGTGCAGGTGCGCGGCGGACGCGGCGATGTCGTGGTAGACCTTCGGCATCGCCACCTTGATCGCGGCGATGTCCTTGCGCACCAGGTTGTAGTCCTTGTGCTTGTCGATCAGCCAGGCGGTGCGCAGCACCAGGAGGCGGAACGACTGCAGCGCGATCCAGGCGTCGCAGATCTGCTCCTGCACCACGCCCATGTCGGCCAGGCGCCCGTCGCGGGTCTGGCGCGAGACGGCGCGCCGGCACATCAGGTCGAAGGCCTTCTGGCAGGCGCCGACGGTGCGCATCGCGTGGTGCACGCGCCCGCCGGAGAGGCGGGTCTGCGCGACCAGGAACGCCCCGCCGCGCGGGCCCAGCAGGGCTTCGGGGCCGACCTCGACGTCCTTGTACTGGATGTAGGCGTGGCCGCCGCCTTCGCCCGCGCCGACGCCGATGCCGCGCAGGATGGTGACGCCCGGCGTCTTGGTCGGCACCAGGAAGATCGAGGTCTTCTGGTGGATGTCCTTATGGTCCGGGTCGGTCACCGCATAGACCACCAGCACCGACGAGCCGTAGGCGCCGGACGAGAAATACTTCTCGCCGTTGATCACCCACTTGCCGTTCTTCTGCTCGGCGCGGGTCTTGAAGGTGGTGGGATCGGAGCCGCCGGCCGGCTCGCTCATCGAGAACGACGAGCGGATGTCGCCGTTCAGCAGCGGCCACAGCCACTTCTCCTTCTGCTCCGGCGTGCCGTAGTGGGCGATGATCTCGGCGTTGCCGGTGTCGGGCGCCTGGCAGCCGAACACCGAGGGGGCGAGGCCGACGCGGCCGAGCTTCTCGTTCATCAGCGCCAGCTTCAGCTGGCCGAAGCCCTGGCCGCCCAGCTCGGGACCGAGGTGGCAGGCCCACAGGCCCTGCTTCTTCACCTCGTCCTGCAGCGGCTTGATGAACTTCTCGCGGGCGCCGGGGACCATCATCGCCCGGCCGAGGTTGGAGAGGGGCTCGACCTTCTCCTCCATGAACTCCTCGATCCAGTCGAGCTTCTTCTGGAACTCCGGGTCGGTCTCAAAATCCCAAGCCATTCAATGCTCTCCCTTCGGTCCGCCCGGGCGCCGGGCCAGATCAATGTCGTCGGCTGCTATCGGCCGGCATTATCGGGCGCCCCAGGGTGAGGCGCAAGTTTCGCAAACGCTTGTTTGAAACAAATCGCCGGCCGGCGAAGTTGGATGTCGGCCCCTGGACGAACCGCGCGCCAGGCGCCATTGGCCGCCCATGCCTGACGCCCACCCGATCGAACGGCTGGTGATCTTCGGCGCCACCGGCGACCTCGCCGCGCGGATGCTGATCCCGTCGCTCTACTTCCTCGACCTCGACCACCTGCTGCCGGCGGAGCTGAAGATCCTCGGCTCGGCGCGCACCCAGATGGAGCGCGACAAGTTCGTCGACTACGTGCGCGGCGTGCTGGCCAAGCGCCCCGAAGGCCTGGACGACGCGGCCTGGGCGCGGTTCTCGGCCCGCCTCGACTATCGCGCCGCCGACGTCACCAACGCCAAGGGCATGAAGGCGGTGGCCGAGCACGTCGGCGACAAGCCGACCATCTTCTACCTGGCGCTGTCGCCCAGCATCTACGGCGCCGTCTGCCGCACGCTCGACGAGAGCGGCCTGGCCTGCGGCGACTGCCGCATCGTGCTGGAAAAGCCGCTCGGCCACGACCTGGAGACGTCCAGGGCGATCAACGCCGAGGTCGCCGAGGTGTTCGAGGAGAGCCGGGTCTTCCGCATCGACCACTACCTCGGCAAGGAGACGGTGCAGAACCTGCTGGCGCTGCGTTTCGCCAACACCCTGTTCGAGCCGCTGTGGAACAACCTCGCCATCGACCACGTGCAGATCACCGTGGCCGAGACCGAGGGCGTCGGCGAGCGCTGGCGCTACTACGACGACTACGGCGCGCTGCGCGACATGGTGCAGAACCACATGCTGCAGCTCCTGTGCCTGGTGGCCATGGAGCCGCCGCCCGACGCCGGCGCCGACTCGGTGCGCGACGAGAAGGTCAAGGTGCTGAAGTCGCTGCGCCGCTTCGACCGCGCCTCGGCCCACCAGCTCTCGGTGCGCGGCCAGTACAAGGCCGGCGTCGTCGAGGGCAGGCAGGTCAAGGCCTACGTCGAGGAGAAGGGCGGCGAGACCGGCACCGAGACCTTCGTCGCCCTGCGCGCCGACATCGACAACTGGCGCTGGGCCGGCGTGCCCTTCTACCTGCGCACCGGCAAGCGGCTGCCCGAGCGCCGCACCCAGATCGTCATCCAGTTCAAGACCCTGCCGCACCTGATCTTCGGCGAGCGGGCCGAGGACGACGTCACCGCCAACCGCCTGGTCATCGACCTGCAGCCGGACGAGGACATCAGCCTGCTCTTGATGAACCGCCGGCCGGGCCTCACCGGCAACCGCCTGCAGGCGCTGCCGCTCAGCCTCTCGCTCGACGACGGCGGCCGGCGCCGGATCGCCTACGAGCGGCTGCTGCTCGACGTGATGGGCGGCAACCAGGCGCTGTTCGTGCGCCGCGACGAGGTGGAGCTGGCCTGGGCCTGGATCGACAGCATCGCCGACACCTGGGCCGACCTCTCCATCGCCCCCAAGCCCTACGCCGCCGGCAGCTGGGGCCCCGCCGGCGCCTTCGCGCTGCTGGAGCGGTCGGGCCGGGCCTGGCTGGATGAGTAGGTCGGCGCCCATCCTTCTCCCCTTGCGGGAGAAGGTGTCAGCGAAGCTGACGGATGAGGGGTGTCGGCTGGAAATCGCCGGACGCCCTCGTCGCCGGCCCATCACGGTCCCGCCGCGCTTCACCCCTCATCCGTCGGGCTCCGCCCGACACCTTCTCCCGCAAGGGGAGAAGGGGGCTAGAGGATGAATCTCGAAACCTTCCCCACCCGGGTCGCCGCCGCCGAGGCCGCCGCCGCGGCGCTGGCCGAGCGGCTCGCGCCGCCTGGCCCCAAGCGGCTGATGGTCACCGGCGGGCATAGCCCGGGGCCTGTCTACGACCGCCTCGCCCGCACCGACCTCGGCTGGTCGCGCGTCACCGTCACCCTCAGCGACGACCGCTTCGTCGGTCTCGACGCGCCGGAGAGCAACGAGGCGATGGTGCGCCAGCGCTTGCTGCAGCATCACGCCGCCGCCGCGACGCTGGCGCCGCTGAAGGGCGACGGCCCGACGCCGGCCGCCGACGCCGCCGCGGTGGAGCCGGTGATCGCGGCGCTGGCGCCGTTCGACGCCACCCTGCTGGGCATGGGCGCGGACGGCCACATCGCCTCGCTGTTTCCCTCGACGCCGGACGTCGAGGCGCTGCTCGACCCGGCCTGCCCGCGGCACACGGTCGGCGTCCCGGTCGCCGGGCTCGAGCCGTTCGTGCCGCGCATCAGCCTCACCGGCCGCGCGTTGTTCGCCAGCGATCTCATCATCCTGCTGGTCTCGGGCGACCCGAAACGGGCGCTGATCGAGCGGGTGCTGGCCGATCCGGCCTTCGCGCCGCCGGTTTCGGCGCTTATCCGTCAGACCGGGGCGCCGGTCCGCATCCTCTGGTCGCCCGACGCGCCCTGAAGCGCTCTCGGAAGGAGGCTCCGATGCATCCCGTCACCGCCGAGGTCACCGAGCGGATCAAAGCGCGCAGCCGCGAGACCCGCGCCGACTACCTGGAGCGGATGGAGGGCGCGCGGCGCGCCGGCCCCGGCCGCGCCAAGCTGAACTGCGCCAACTTCGCCCACGCCTTCGCCGCCGCGCCCGACGACGACAAAGCCCGCCTGCGCAATCCCGCCGCCCCCAACCTCGCCATCGTCTCGTCCTACAACGACATGCTCTCGGCCCATCAGCCGCTGGAGCGCTTCCCGCCGATCATCAAGGCCGCGGCCCGCGACATCGGCGCCACCGCCCAGTTCGCCGGCGGCGTGCCGGCCATGTGCGACGGTGTCACCCAGCAGCAGCCGGGCATGGAGCTGTCGCTGTTCTCCCGCGACGTGATCGCCATGTCGACGGCGGTGGCGCTGACCCACGACGCCTTCGACGGCGCGCTGATGCTGGGCGTCTGCGACAAGATCGTGCCCGGCCTCTTCATCGGCGCGGCCGTCTTCGGCCACCTGCCGACCATCTTCGTGCCCGCCGGGCCGATGACCTCGGGCCTCTCCAACACCGAGAAGACCCGCGTCCGCGCCCTCTATATCGAGGGCAAGATCGGCCGCGAGGAACTGCTCGACGCCGAGATGAAGGCCTACCACGGCCCCGGCACCTGCACCTTCTTCGGCACCGCCAACTCCAACCAGATGATCATGGAGATGATGGGCCTGCACCTGCCGGGCGCCGCCTTCGTGCATCCGAACACGCCGCTGCGCGACGCGCTCACCGCCGCCGCGCCGAAGCGGGCGGTGGAGATCGGCCCCGGCGGCAACGCCTACACGCCGATGTCGGCGGTCGCGGACGAGAAGAGCTTCGTCAACGGCGTCGCGGGCCTGCTCGCCACCGGCGGCTCGACCAACCACACCCTGCACCTGGTGGCGATGGCGCGCGCGGCGGGCGTGCAGCTCACCTGGGAGGACTTCGACGACCTCTCCCGCGTCACCCCCCTCATCGCCCGCGTCTATCCCAACGGCGCCGAGGACGTGAACGCCTTCCACGCCGCCGGCGGCATGGCCTACGTGATCCGCCAGCTGCTGGACGCGGGCCTGGCGCACGACGACGTCGCCACCGTCGCCGGCCAGGGGTTGCGGCTCTACCAGCAGGAGCCGTTCCTTGCGGACGGCGCGCTGGTCTGGCGCGAGGGCCGGCCCGACAGCCTCTCGCGCGACATCCTCAGGCCCGCCGACGACCCGTTCGACGCCGAGGGCGGCATCCGCATGCTCAAGGGGCCGCTCGGACGGGCGGTGATCAAGGCCTCGGCGGTGAAGCCGGAGCACCAGGTGGTCGAGGCGCCGGCGCTCTGCTTCGCCGACCAGGAGGAGCTGCTGGCCGCCTTCCAGCGCGGCGAGCTCGACCGCGACTTCATCGCCGTGGTCCGCTTCCAGGGCCCCCGCGCCAACGGCATGCCCGAGCTGCACAGCCTGACGCCGACGCTGAGCGTGCTGCAGGACCGCGGCCGCAAGGTCGCCCTGGTCACCGACGGGCGCATGTCCGGCGCCTCCGGCAAGGTCCCCGCCGCCATCCACCTGACCCCGGAAGCCTCGACCGGCGGCCCGATCGCCAAGGTCCGCGACGGCGACGTGATCCGGCTGGATGCGCGGGCGGGGACGCTGACCATCAAGGTCGATGAGCGCGAGTTGCTGGCGCGCGCGCCAGCCGCCGCGAACCCGGCGGGCGCCGGCTACGGCCGCGAACTGTTCGGCTGGGCGAGGGCGGTCGCCAGCCCGGCGGATGAAGGGGCGTGCACGCTGTTCACGTGATTCTGCTCCCCCTCAGGGGGAGCTCCGGCGAAGCCGGTGAGGGGGTCTGCGGCGCCAGTCGGAGAGACCGTTGACCCCCTTCGGCCCTTCGGGCCACTTCCCCCTTGGGGGAAGAGATTCAGCTCAAGCACATCACCACGCCCTCGTCCGCTAGCGCGGCGATGCGCTCGGCGTCGATCCCCCAATCGGCCAGCACCTCGAAAGTGTGCTCGCCCAATCCGGGCTCCGGCCGGGTGTAGCCGGTGTGGCTGCGGGAGAAGCGGCCGTAGGGGCGGTTGACGACCGGGCCGTCGGGTGTCTGCCGGACGGTGTCGAAGAAGTCGTTGGCCCTGAGGAAGGGATCGTTCAGCACCTCGTCGCCGTCGTGCGCCGGCGTGGCGCGCACGCCGGCGGCGGCCAGGGCGGCCATCGCCTCGGCCAGCGGCAGCTGCGCCAGCACTGCCTCGATCTCGGCGGCCAGCGCCCCGTCGCGCGGCTCGGCCAGCATGTCGAAGCGGCTCGCCCAGTCGGGATGGCCGAGCGCGGCGGCCAGCGCCTCGGCGTCGGCGCGGTGGCGGGCGGCGATCAGCATCCAGTGGTCGGCGCAGGCGTAGAAGCGGTCGAGCGCGGCGACGCCGACGCAGTCGCGCGAGCCCTTCGGGGCCGGCGGCGCGCCCGGCCAGCTGGTCAGCTCGCCGGACTGGAACATGGCGCTCTGGCAGGTCAGGCTGGTGTCCAGCACCTGGCCCTCGCCGGTGCGCTCGCGCGCGTTCAGCGCCGCGATCACCCCGTAGGCGGTGGTGCAGGCGGAGGCGAAGTCGTTCACCGCCATCACGTGGAACACCGGCTCGACGCCGCTGACCCCCGGCCCCATGCCGCCCTGCGCCGCCATCATGCCGCTGCGCGCCTGCAGCAGCGGATCGAAGCCGGGCCGGCTGGTCTCCGCGCCGCGCGAGCCGTAGGTGGTGATCGAGGCGGAGATGGCCCGCGGGTTGGCGGCCGTCACCTCCCGGTGGCCGACGCCGAGGCGGTCGCGCACGCCCAGCCGGTAGTTGTCCAGCACCACGTCGGCCTGGCGCACCAGGTCGAGGAACACCTCGCGGCCGGCCGGCTGCTTCAGGTCGACCACCAGGCCGCGCTTGCCGCGGTTGTAGGCGGTGAAGCCGACGCCGCGGTCGCGCCAGGGGTCGCCGTCCGCCGACTCCACCTTCACCACCTCGGCGCCGAGGTTGGAGAGGATGGCGCTGGCGTAGGCGCCGGCGATCACCGTGCCCAGGTCCAGCACCCGGATGCCGGCCAGCGGGCCGGCGCGCAGCGGCGCCGTGGCCGGCGCGGGCGGCGCCGCCGGCGGCTGGGCGAAGGCCTCGACCTCGGCGGGCGCGGCGTCACGCACCAGCTCCTGCACTGTCGCCGGCGTCTTGGAGAGCTTGATCGGCGCGCCCGGCATCTCCACCGGCCCGCGCTCGGGGTCCTCCAGCACCAGCCGCATGTCGTTGTTGGCGATCAGGTCGCTGCCCAGCCACGCCTCGCGCAGGCTCACCGGTCCGCACGGCACGTCGGCGGCGCGCAGGATCTCCAGCCACTCGTCGCGCGGCTTCTCGCGGAAGCGCGCCTCCATCAGCAGCGTCACGTCCTCGGGGAAGACGTCCTCGGCCAGCGCCACGGTCAGCCCCATGGCGTTCACCGCCCGCTGGAAGAAGTAGCTGAACAGGGTGGCCAGGAAGAGGAACTGGCCGTCGCCGCACTCGTAGGTGCGGTAGGAGGGCGAGGCGCCCAGCGGCTTGCGCCCGGGCGGCAGGATGTTTCCCGACGCGCCGCCGACCAGCGCCACGGCGTTGAAACCGCTCACCGTCACCGATTGCCCCAGCCCGCTCCGGCCGCGCTCGTAGAGCGCCGCGCCCGCCGCGCCGGCGGCCATGTTGGCCTGGGCGTAGTGCAGGAACGGCGCGACCAGATAGACCGGCTGGTACTCGTAGCTCGACTGGCGCCAGGCGCCGCCGGTCAGCGCCGTCAGCACCGCGTGGTGCGCCTCCAGTTCGCTCCACTCGCCGGCGGTCCCGTAGGGCGGCATCCACAGGCTGACCAGGCGCGGGTGACGGTCGGCGGCGCCCATCAGGTCCAGCGCCGCCATCCGCCGCGGGCTGTAGTCGAAGATCGCCACGTCGGCGCCGCCGATCAGCGCCTCCAGCCGCGCCCGGCCGTCGGCGGCGTCGACGTCCAGCGTCGTGCGCCGCTTGCCGCGGTTCCACATCTGGTAACCGGGCCTGGCGGCGAAGCGGTCGCCGCCGGGCGGCTCGACCTTCAGCACCTCGGCGCCGAAATCGGCGAACAGCATGCCCGCCATCGGGCCGGCCAGCCCCTGCGAGCAGTCCAGCACCTTCACACCCGCGTACGCGCTCATCCAACACCCGCCGACATGCCGCCATCCACCGGCAGGATGGCGCCGGTGATGAACTTCGCCTCGTCCGAGGCCAGGAACAGCGCCGCGTAGGCCACGTCCCAGGCCGTGCCCATCTTGCGCCCCAGCGGCACCTGCGCGTCGCGGCCGGCGCGGATGTCGTCGGTGGAGCGGCCCTGCTCGGCGGCGCGCCCGCCGACCGCCATCGGCGTGTCCATCAGCCCCGGCATGATGCAGTTGCAGCGGATCATGTGCTGGGTGTTCCCGGCCGCGGTGATCCGCGTCAGCTTGTTCACCCCGGCCTTCGACATGCCGTAGGCCACCAGGTTCGACGAGGCGACGGCCGCCATCGACGAGATGTTGACGATCGCGCCGCCGCCGCCCTGCTCGCGCATCACCGGCAGCACGTGCTTGATGGTCAGCCACATGCCCTTGAGGTTGGTCGTGATGATCCGGTCGAAATCGGCTTCCTGCAGCTGCGTCACCGAGCGGTCGCGCAGCCCGATGCCGACGTTGTTGTGCAGGATGTCGATGCGGCCGAGCCGTGTCTTCGCCTCCGCCGCCAGCGCCTGGCAGGCGGCCTCGCTGGTGATGTCCGCCTCATAGGCGCTGGCCTGGCCGCCCTCCTGCGCGATCGTCGCGACGGTCTCCTCGGCCGAGGCGAGGCGGCGGTCGACGCACATGACGGTCGCGCCTTCGCGGGCGAACAGGATCGCTGTCGCCCGGCCGTTGCCGATCGTCTCGCCCGGCGTCTGGCCGGCGCCCACCACCACCGCGGTCTTGCCGGCGAGGCGGCCCGCCATCAGGCGCTCTCCAGCGGCGCGCCGGCCAGGAAGCCGAGCACAGCGGCGTTGAAGGCCTCGGGCTGGTCGATGTTGGCGGCGTGTCCGGCGTCCGGAATCACCACCTTCTGCGCCCCGGGAATCTTGGTGGCCATGTAGTCCGACGCGGCCAGGAACGGCTGGTCCTTCGCGCCCACCACCACCAGCGACGGGCAGTTGATCTCCGGCAGCGACGAGATCACGCGCGCGTCGTGCTGGGTCAGCATGCCCCGCGCGGCCCTGGCCAGGCCCGTGGCGTCGCGGTGCGGCGCGGTGCGGGTCTCGGCCCCGCCGGCGCCCGGGGCCGGCAGCCCCTCGCTCTCCAGGCGCTCGGCCCGGCGGATCGCCGTGGCGTTCCAGCCGGCCCGCGGCTCGTCCGACTTGTAGCCGGGCCCGGTGTCGATGATCAGCAGCGCCAGCGTGCGCTCCGGATGGGCGAGGTGGAAGGCCAGCGACATGTAGCCGCCCAGCGACAGCCCGCCGATCACCGCCTTCTTCACCCCCACCGCGTCGAGGATCGCCGCCATGTCGGCGACAGTGGCCGCCTCGGTGTATTCGGCCAGGTCCGCGGGATAGTCGCTCCTGCCGTGGCCGCGCATGTCCCAGGTGATCAGCTGGTAGCGCGCGGCGAACGGCGCGACCTGCCCGGCCCACATGTGCGAGCTGGACGAATAGCCGTGCGTGAGCAGCACCGGCGTCCCCGATCCGTGGACCTCGTAGTAGAGCTCCACGCCGTCACGCTTCAGCATCGGCATCGCGTTCCTCCACAACCCGCCCGCTCATCCCCGCGAAGGCGGGGACCCAGGCTTTTTAGTCTTTGACCACGAACCTCACGAACCTCACGAACCAACCAGTCCCGGAGGGCCGCGAAACGGACTCATCCGGGATCTGCTTTCACCGCCTCGCCAAGGAGATCCCGGACAGGCGCTACGCGCCTTCCGGGATGACAACCAAGGGGGGTGTTTGTGCGAGCCGTTCGTGTGGTTCGTGAGGTTCGTGGTCATAATTCCTTTCTTCACGCCCCGACGAAATTGCCCGCCCGGCGCTCGTTCACCGCGCGCACGCCTTCGGCGAAATCCTTGGTCTTGCGCAGCCACGACTGTTCGGTGAGCTCGTGGTCGGTCTGCGCCTTCACCGCCTCGGCGAGGCCGGCGCGGAAGGTGGCCCTGGTCGACTGCACCGCCAGCGGCGCGTTCTCGGCGATCTCGCCTGCCAGCGTCACCGCCGCGTCCAGCAGCTCGTCCTGCGGCGCCAGCACGTCGGCCAGGCCCCAGTCCAGCGCCGTCTCGCCGTTGATCCGCCGGCCGGTCAGGCACATCAGCGCCGCCCGCTGCTGGCCGATCAGCCGCGGCAGCGTCAGGGTGACGCCGAACCCCGGATGGAAACCCAGCTTGACGAAGTTGGACGTGAAGCGCGCCTCCGGCGCCACCACGCGGAAGTCGGCCACCAGGGCGAGGCCCAGCCCCGCGCCCACCGCCGCGCCCTGCACCGCCGCCACGATCGGCTTCCTGGCCGAGAACAGCCGCACCGCCTCGACGTAGAGCGGGTTGATCCCCTGCATGCCCTGGGCCCCGACCCCGCCGGGGTTCACCAGGTCCGCCCCGGCGCAGAACACCCGCCCTCCCGAAGCCAGCACGCTGGCGCGCAGGTCGGTCTCGGCGTCGACGTCGAAGAAGGCGTCGGCGAGGTCGCGCATCGATTCCACCGACACATGGTTGTTCGGCGGCCGCGAAAACGTCAGCACCGCCACATGGCCGCGGGCCTCGACGGAAATGTCGCCGTATTGGGATTTCATGAGCAGATTCCATAACTTCCTTCTCCCCTTGCGGGAGAAGGTGTCGGGCGGAGCCCGACGGATGAGGGGTCGACGGACGATAGCGGGCTAGCGCGGCGGTCGGGCAAGTCTCGAAGAGGGGCGCGACCCCTCATCCGACCGCTTCGCGGCCACCTTCTCCCGCAAGGGGAGAAGGAAGGCGGGCGCAGCAAACTCACCTTCTCGTCCCCAACAGATTCCGCGCCACCACCCACTTATGCACCTCGGTCGGCCCGTCGTAGATGCGCATGGTCCTGAGCTTGGCGCTCATCTGCTGCAGCGGCAGCTCCTTGGTCATGCCCATGG
>DASXEN010000085.1:0-8849 GCA_036490095.1 Caulobacteraceae bacterium | reverse complement strand
GTTGGCCTTGGCCATCCGCCCGCGCAGGGCGAAGTGGTACCACTGATAGTGGTAGCCGCCGTCGTCGTTGTAGATGCCGCTGATGTCGAACACCGGGATCGAGGCGAGGCCGCCGCCGCCGCCCAGCTGCAGCCCGCTCTGGTAGGCGCGGCGGATCGCGCCCGCATCGCCGGCGGAGCGGGCGGCCGTGTAGTTGGCGTCCGCATCGTAGCCGCCGACGCCGGCGTTGAGGTCGAGGAACTGCGCCGGGGTGATCTGGCCGGCGTTCAGCGCCGCCAGGCCGTACTGCACCCCGACGTTGTCGAAGCTGCGCCGCGCGAAGCCGGTGGCCGGATCGACGCCGAAGACGTTGCGGGCGGCGTCGTAGATGGTCGGCCGCGCGCCCTTCGGGTTGGCCTTGGGATCGTAGCGCAGCGACGCGGGCACGACCTCGTTCCAGACCGCGCTCTTGTAGCCCGGCTCGTCGGCGCGGCCGGGGACCGGATCGGTGCGCTCGGACTGGTTGGCGGCGTCGAGGAAGGCCTTGGCGCCCTTGTAGCCGGAGACCGCCGCCTGCTGGGCTTCGCTGAACGCGCCCTTCCCGGCCCCGTCGAAATAATGCTCCAGCAGGTGCGCGTCGGAGCCGGCGTTGGCGATGGCCAGCGGGTCGGGGAAGGTGCAGGCGATCAGGATGCCGTCGTAGAGGCCGGGCTCGGCGTCGGCCGGCTGGGCGCTGCCGTAGGAGCCGCCGGAGCAGCCGACGCTGACGGTGTAGAGCGGCACGCCGAAGCCCTTGATGAAGTGCTCCTTGCCCATCGACGCGGCCTCGCCGGAGAGCACCGCGTTGCAGCTCTGAGAGGCGTTCTGCAGCGTGTTGCCGAAGGTGGCGTAGCCTTCGCCGAGGCGGCGCAGGCTGAGGATGCTGGCGTCCATGGTCGGGCGGGTGGCGCTGCCGCCGACGGTCCCCTGGACGTACCAGCCGCCGGGGCAGCCGGCCCCCTGCACGGCGATCAGCCGCCGGTTCCAGCCCTTCGGCGGCGTGCGCCAGGTGGGCGGCGGCTCGCGGGTCGGGTCGTGCAGCACGGCGCTCTGGTAGATGCCGCGGTCGATGGTGGCGGTCTCGACGCGGACCACGAACGGCACGGTGTCGCCGGCGGTGGTGGTGGTGGCCGCGACGTCGCCGGGCAGGCTGGTGAGGCTCGGCAGCGGCTTCAGCGTCTGGCCGCCCTTGGGCAGGTAGACGTAGGTGATCTTGGTCCTGGCCGAGCAGTCGGCGTCGAGGGAGGGCCCGAAGGTCTCGTCGCTGTCGGCCATCATCCCGCCGAGGCCACGATAGATGTGGAATATCCCGGTGGTGCAGACGAACGGCGCCTGGTGCGGCCCGGAGGCGATCGGGCCGGCGATCGGATAGTCGGTCACGGTCAGGGAAACGGCGCCCGCGGCGATCAGGTTCGGCCCCAGCCGCAGGCCCTCGACCAGCCCGGCGCGCAAGTGCGGCCCGCTCTCGTGGAATGCGCCGGTGACGTCCTGGCCGTTCAGCGTCACCGGCGTCGCGGCGTCGTCGGTCTGGCGGATCTGCACCAGCACGTCGCCGCCGCTGACCCGGTCGGGCCGCGACGACAGCGTCTCGATGGCGCGCACCGCCGCGCCCGCCGGCGCCGCGAACGCCGCGGCCAGGACCAGCGCCAGCCCCGCGCGCCAGATCGCCCTCATGCCCGTCCCTCCAGCTTCCCGCGCCGACGCTAACGCCTTCGGCCGGTCAGGCGCCAGCGGAAGCGAGCAGGCGGAACGCTAAGGGGCGTCGGCGTCGGCGGCGAGGCGCAGGCGGGGGGCGCGGCGCTCGGGCTCTTCGTGGCGGACGCGGTCGGGGTGGGTGAACACCTCGAAGCCGTCCGTGCTCGCCGCCGCCAGCGTCAGGCCCGCGGCGTCGGCCAGCCGCACCGCCAGCGCGGTCGGCGCGGCGCGGGCGCAGATCACCGGCGCGCCGAGCACCGCCGCCTTCTGCACCATCCGCACGCCCATGCGGCCGGTCACCAGCAACACCCCGCCCTCGGCCGGCTCGGCCTGCGCCCGCGCGCCGATCAGCTTGTCGAGCGCCGTCTCCCGGCCGACGTCCTCGCGCAGGGTCAGCTCGCCCTCCAGCCAGAAGCCGGCGGCGTCGACGGCGTGGGTCGCCTCGCCCAGCGGCCGCGCGTCGGCGAGCGCCTCCAGCGCCCGGCGCAGCTCGTCGGCGTCGACGCTGAAGGGCGCCGGGCCGGCCGGCGGCGTGCGCCGGATCGCCTCCTCCAGGCTGTCGGCGCCGGCGAGGCCGTAGCCGCTGGGCCCGGCGAGGAAGCGCCGCCGCGCCGCCAGACGGGCGCCGGCCATCGGCCCCAGCCACATGCGCACCTCGACGCCGAGGCTCTCCTGCGCCACCTCGACGGCGCGCAGGTCGGCCGGCGCCTCGATGATCCCCTCCGCGAGGCTGAAGCCGACGCCGAAGTCCTCCAGGTCGGCCGGCGTCGCCATCACCACCGCGGTGGTCGCGCCGTCGTGCACCAGCGCCACCGGGGTCTCTTCGGGCAGCACGCGGTCGGCCTCGCCGCTGGCGCGGCCCGCGCTCCAGCGGGCGCAGCACACCGGCACGGCGGTCTTGAGCATCATCGAAACATCTCTTCGCGATAGGCCACCCAGCCGGCGACCTAACTGGCGAATGTGTCTTTCAGATGCGTGGGGGCTCAGGTTCGCCGGCCAAAATTCTCTCAGCCGCTCCTGACGGTCATCTCCAGGCCGCCGTCGAAGGGCAGGGTCAGGGTGCGAAGGCCGTTGGCCGGGTCCTCGACGAAGGCGAAGTAGTCGGCATAGGCCGAGCGGCCGCGCGGCCCGGCGGTGTTGTCGGCGCAGAGCACCGAGCCGTCGCGCAGGTGCGGCGCGATCAGCCCGACGGCGGGCCGCACCATCTCGGTCCAGATGTCGAACAGCACGAAGTCGATCGGGCCCTCCAGGTCCTGCAGCGTCTGCCTCAGGTCGCCTTCGCGCAGGTCGATCAGGTCGGCGAGCCCGGCGGCGGCGTAGTTGGCCCGCGCGGCGGCGGCCTTGGCCGGCTCGTGCTCGGTGGTGACGACGATCCCGCCGCCGTTGTCGCGCACGGCGGCGGCCAGATAGAGGGTGGAGACACCGAACGAGGCGCCGCACTCGACGATGCGCCGCGCGCCCGTCGCCCGGCACAGCTCGTAGCAGAACTGCGCCTTGTCGCGGTCGAGCGCCACCAGCTTGTCGGCGAAGTAGGCATGGTCGCCGGCGTCGAAGCCGGAGAAGTCGGTGCGGCCGGCCTCGGCGCGGCTGCGGAAATAGTCGCCGGCGCCCGGCGCCTGCGCGTCGCTCCTGGCGTGCAGGTCTTCCAGCAGCGCCCGGAGCTGCGGATCGGCGAGCGAGGACGGCATCGGCGGCTCCTTCGAGGTCGTGCCCGCACCGTTAGGCCGTCGTCCGGTGCCCCCGCAATGCCGCCGTCGCCGGCCGGCGCGCTCGCGGCGCGCCGGCCGGGTCGGGGCGGCCGATCAGCGCATGGCCAGCGCCTGCGCGGGACGCAGCGCCTGCGCATAGTCCTCGCGCTGGGCCGGCGTCAGCTGCGACACCGCCCGCTGGCGCGCCGCCGACTCGCAAGCCGCCCGGCCGGCGAGCTCGCTCGGCTGGTAGTCGCCGGCGCAGGCGCGGTGGGCCGCCGCGGCGAGCTGGGCGTCGAACGCCTGCGCCTCGCCCGGGACCGACAGATCGCCCACCGTGAGCCGTACCGGCTGGGCGCCCGCGGCCCCGGCCGCCAGCATCGCCGCCAGGCCGAACGCCGCCGCGGCGCCGAACATCTTCTGAGATTTGGTCATCTTACGCTCCTGACTTGAGAAACCGACCCCTCACTTAGCGGTTCCTACGCCAGGAATTGGCAGCATTGAAATGAATTTTACTTAAAAATACTCATGATTACATTTGCGTAAGGTGGGTTGACGGACGAATCGCGCCACGTAAGTACTGTTTACAGCTACGCCAATTCATCTTCACGACAGGGCGGCGCGGCGGCAACATAAATTCTCGTAATTCGGGCCTCCGGCGCCCGGAGCGGCAAATACGGAGATTCCACGGTCCAGGTTGCCTGTCGGATGAGTCCCGCCGGCGGCGGCTCCGGGATGACACTGCAAGGCGAGGGAAGGCTCGAGGCCGCTCGTGTCGTTCGTGTTGTTCGTGGACAAAAATACCGCCCGACGCCGCCCCGGTGGCTCAGGCAGGGCAGGATATTGCGCCACCGCCGACGCCGCGGCCGCAGAGTACGGAGAATCTACGGCGCGCGGGCGGCAAGATCGCCCCCAGCGGACCGCCGCCTCACGACCGGGCCGCCCGGCGCGCCAGATCGCGGGCCTTCGCCAGCCGCCGCGCGCCCTCGTCGAGGGTCGCGTCGCGCTTGGGGAAGCAGAGGCGGACCAGGTGGCTCACCGGCGCCGCCTCGTAGAAGGCCGAGACCGGGATGACGGCGACGCCCGCCTGCTTCACTGCGCGCATCGCGAAGTCCATGTCGCCTTCGGCGATCCCGGAGGCGGCGAGGTCGACGTTGAGGAAGTAGGTGCCTTCGCTCGGCAGCACGGCGAAGCCCTCGCGCCGCAGCGCCTCGGTCAGCCGGTCGCGCGCGGCGGCCAGCTCGCCCGGCATGGCGGCGAACCAGGCCTCGCTGTTGTCCAGCCCCCAGGCCACCGCCGCCTGCAGGTTGGGCGGCGTGGTGAAGGTGAGGAACTGGTGGGCCTTGGCGATCGCCTGCGTCAATGCCGGCGCGGCGCAGACGAAGCCCACCTTCCAGCCGGTGAGGGCGAACATCTTGCCCGCCGAGCCGATCTTCACGCAGCGCTCGCGCATGCCGGGGAAGGCGATCAGCGGCCGGTGGGCGCGGCCGTCGAACACCACCTGCTCCCAGACCTCGTCGCAGACCGCCACGGCGTCGTGGCGTACGCAGAACTCGGCCAGCAGGGCGAGGTCCTCGTCGCGGAACACGGTGGCCGACGGATTGAGCGGATTGTTCAGCACCACCAGCCGGGTGCGCGGCGTGAACACCTGCTCCAGCATCTCACGGGCGAGGCCGAAGGCGGGCGGCGTCAGGCGGGCGAGGCGCGGCGCGCCGCCGGCGCGGCGGATCATCGGCAGGTAGCTGTCGTAGAGCGGCTGGAAGGCCACCACCTCGTCGCCGGGCGTGATCAGCGAGAGGAAGCACGCGGCCAGCGCCTCGGTGGCGCCGGAGGTGATGGTCACCTCGCTTCGCCAATCGAGGTCGAGGCCCTGATAGCGGGCGCAGTGGCGGGCCACCGCCTCGCGCAGGGCCGGCGTGCCTGGCATCGGCGGATACTGGTTGTCGCCATCCACCACCGCGTCGGCGGCGCGGCGGCGGATGGCCAGCGGCCCCGGCTCGTCGGGGAAGCCCTGGCCGAGGTTGATCGCGCCCAGCTCCTGGGCGAGGCCCGACATCACGGTGAAGATGGTGGTCGGCAGCGCGGCGTAGATGGGATTGGCCATGACGGGGGAATGCTTAGCTTAGGCGCATGCAGATCGTCGACTTCCGGCCCGAGCTCGCCGGCGCCTTCCGGGCGCTGAACGAGGCCTGGATCACCCGGCTGTTCGCGCTGGAGGCCAAGGACCACGAGGTGCTGGCCGACCCGGCCGGGCGGATCGTGGCGCCGGGCGGCTACGTCTTCTTCGCCCTCGACGGGCCGGAGCCGGTCGGCTGCTGCGCGCTGATGGCGCTCGCCGACGGCGGCTTCGAGGTGGCCAAGATGGCGGTGGCCGACAGCCACAAGGGCCGGGGCCTCGGCCGCGCGCTGATGGCCGCCTGCGTCGAGCGCGCCCGCCAGCTCGGCGCGCCGCGCCTCTATCTTGAGACCAACTCCGGCCTCGCCCCCGCGCTCGGCCTTTACCGAAGCTTCGGCTTCGTCGAGATCGTCCCGCCGGCCCCATCCCCCTACGCCCGCGCCGACGTGATCATGGAGCTGCGCCTCTGAGCCTCTCTTCCCCCAAGGGGGAAGTGCCCGAAGGGCCGAAGGGGGTCAGCGGCGCCCGACGGTTGGCGCCGCTCGAGACCACTGAGGGAAATCCGGGACGGTGAGCGGTTGCGACGCTCGCGACCCCCTTTCGCTCGCCTGGCGGCGAGTCGCTTCCCCCTTGGGGGAAGAGAGTCAGGCTTCTTCCCGCAGTCGCTTTTTCCTGAAGGTCGGGTTCAGCACCTGCTTGCGCAGGCGGATCGACTTCGGGGTCACCTCGACCAGTTCGTCGTCGTCGATGTAGGCGATGGCCTGCTCCAGGGTCAGGCGCCGCGGCGGGGTCAGGCGGATCGACTCGTCCTTGCCGGAGGCGCGGACGTTGGTGAGCTGCTTGGACTTCATCGGGTTGACGTCGAGGTCCTCGCCGCGGGCGTTCTCGCCGATGATCATGCCCTGGTAGGCCTTCTCGCCGGAGCCGACGAACATGATGCCGCGGTCCTCCAGGTTCCACAGCGCGTAGGCGCTGGTCTCGCCGTCGGAGTTGGAGACCAGCACGCCGTTGCGCCGCCCCTCGATCGCGCCCTTGTAGGGCTCGTAGCGGTCGAACAGGCGGTTGAGCACGCCAGAGCCGCGGGTGTCGGTGAGGAACTCGCCCTGGTAGCCGATCAGGGCGCGCGACGGGGCGGAGAAGGTCAGCCGGGTCTTGCCGGCGCCGGAGGGGACCATGTCGGTGAGCTCGGCCTTGCGGGCCGACAGCTTCTCGATGACCACGCCGGTGAACTCGTCGTCGACGTCGATCACCACCTCCTCGATCGGCTCCAGCCGCTGGCCGCTCTCCGGATCGGTCTGGTAGACCACCCGCGGGCGGCTGATGGAGAGCTCGAAGCCCTCGCGGCGCAGGGTCTCGATCAGCACGCCGAGCTGCAGCTCGCCGCGGCCGGCCACCTCCATGGCGTCCTTGTCGGCGGTCTCGGCGACCTTGAGGGCGACGTTGGCCTCGGCCTCGGCCAGCAGCCGTCCGCGGATCACCCGGCTCTGCACCTTGTCGCCGTCGCGGCCGGCCAGCGGGCTGTCGTTGATCGACACGGTGATGGCGATGGTCGGCGGGTCGATCGGCTGGGCCGGCAGCGCCTCGGCGATCTCCGGCGCGCCCAGGGTGTCGGCGACGGTGGCCTTGGACAGCCCCGCCACGGCGACGATGTCGCCGGCGAAGGCCTCGTCGATCGGCTGGCGCTTCAGGCCGCGGAAGCCGAGCAGCTTGGAGATGCGCCCGCGCTCGATCTCCTTGCCGTCGCGCGACAGCGCCTTGATCGCCATGCCGGGCGCGAGGCGCCCGCTCTCGACCCGGCCGGTGAGCAGCCGCCCGAGGTAGGGGTCGGCCTCGATCAGCACGGCCAGCAGCTGGCCCGGCTCGCCGGCGCGGGCCTCGGCGGCCGGCGGCGGCGTGTGGGCGACGATCAGCTCGAACAGCGGCGCCAGGCTCTCGTGCGGCTCGGCGAGGTCCTTGACCGCCCAGCCCTGCTTGCCGCTGGCGTAGAGGTGGGGGAAGTCGAGCTGCTCGTCGGTGGCCCCGAGCGCGGCGAAGAGGTCGAAGGCCTCGTTCAGCACCCGGTCGGGCTCGGCGTTCGGCCGGTCGACCTTGTTCAGCACCACGATCGGCTTCAGGCCCAGCTTCAGCGCCTTGCCGAGCACGAACTTGGTCTGCGGCATCACCCCTTCCTCGGCGTCGACCAGCAAGAGGCAGCCGTCGACCATGCCGAGGATGCGCTCCACCTCGCCGCCGAAGTCGGCGTGGCCGGGGGTGTCGATGATGTTGACGCGGGTCTCGCCGGCCGCGCCATGCCACAGCACCGAGGTGCATTTGGCCAGGATGGTGATGCCGCGCTCGCGCTCCTGGTCGTTGGAATCCATGGCGCGCTCGGCGTGCGCCTCGTTGGCGCGGAAGGCGCCGGACTGGGCGAGCAGCTGGTCGACCAGGGTGGTCTTGCCGTGGTCGACGTGGGCGATGATGGCGATATTGCGTAGGGACATGTGCGTCGTCATGTAGGGGAGAAGTGCGCTCTCGGCCATGGCGGGCGGAAACACACGCCTATGTTGCACGGCCCAACAACCTCAAACCTATGATTCTGCTGGACCGCCGGCGCCAGGGTAACCGGTTGGTGTTGCATTGCAACATCGTCACGAACGGCAAAGCCAAAATGGCATTGGATTGAAAGTTTTTAACAAATCCCGCTTTCGCGCGCTTTTGCGCCCGCCACAGCGAATTAAGGCTTGATCCATTGTGCGCCGCACCGTAGATTGCGCTGGTGAGGCGTCGCTGACGCCTCTGCCCTTCCTGGGCGTTTCCTCCCTAATGAACTGCCGCGCCTTCGGGCGCGGCTTTTTTTTGGCCCGGACCCTTGAGGCCGGCTAGAGCCCGCCCCAATCCTGGGCCGCCAGCGCCTCGAAGAAGCGCGCCAGGTCGGCGGTGAGGCGGCCGAGCCCGTCGGTGGGCGCCTGGGCCGCCTCGTCGAAGTAGAGCGCCCGGCTCAGCTCGATCTGCAGCGCGTGGGTCTTGCGGCCGGGGCGGCCGTAGTGCTCGGTGGTGTAGCCGCCGGCGTAGGGGGCGTTGCGGGCGACGCGGTAGCCCATGGCGGCCAGCTCCCGCTCGACAAAAGTGGCGATGCGCGAGGCGCAGGCGGCGCCGAAGCGGTCGCCGAGCACGATGTCGCAGGCCTCGCCGCCGCGCTGGGCGGCGGCGGCCGGCATCGAGTGCCAGTCGATCAGGATCGCCGCGCCGTGGCGCGCCCGGGCCTCGGCGATCAGCGCCGCCAGCGCCGCGTGGTAGGGCTGGTGCACCGCGCGCACCCGCGCCTCGGCCTCGGCGAAGGTGAGCTTGCGGGC
>DASXEN010000074.1:0-64519 GCA_036490095.1 Caulobacteraceae bacterium | reverse complement strand
AGAAGGTGTCGCCGAAGGCGACGGATGAGGGGCCGCGCGACGAATGCCGGCTAATCTCAGAGGCTCATCGGAGAGTCCGTGCGGCCCCTCATCCGGCGGTCTCCGACCGCCACCTTCTCCCGCGAGGGGAGAAGGACATTGCGTGCAGATGCCATAACCATTTGATTTTACGAAACTTCTCTGGATGTGTGCACGCCTTGGCCGCTCCGCGTGGGAGGAGCGGTCTAGGTGATCGCGCCTAGACTCAACCCGCGCTTAAGCCACTGCGATGGCCGCTTCGGGGACCGCAAGCGCGCGCCTGATCCGGTCGCAGAGCAGATCGACGGCGCGGGCGCCGACTTCGAGGAAGGCTGCGTAGCCGACGAAGCCGTGGAAGGTCGCCTCGAAGCAGGCGTATTCGGCCGCCACGCCGTCGGCGGCCAGGCGGTCGGCGTAGAGCTTGCCCTCGTCGCACAGGGGATCGTGGTCTGCGGTGATGACCAGGGCCGGCGGCAGGGCGGCATAGGACGCGGCGAGGATCGGCGAGGCGCGCCAGTCGTCGCCCTCGGCGGGGTCGGTCAGGTAGTTGCCGAGCATCCAGGCGATGTCGTCGTTGTCGAGGATGTAGCCGCCGGCGCCCCAGGTCTGGCGCGAGC
Source organism: Caulobacteraceae bacterium (assembly GCA_036490095.1). Lineage (GTDB taxonomy): Bacteria > Pseudomonadota > Alphaproteobacteria > Caulobacterales > Caulobacteraceae > Acaudatibacter. Next base: position 63,884 of record DASXEN010000074.1, on the reverse strand, counting down.
CGTAGGCCGGGCGGGGTCGCATATCTAGGCTGGGATAAATCGGGGCCTGGAACGCGATCGCCGGGCCGCCGCGGTCGCGGGCCATCAGCGCGGTGACGACGGTCAAATTGCCGCCGGCGCTGTCGCCTGAGAGGACGATCCGCGCCGGATCGACGCCGAGCCGCGCGGCGTTCCGGGCCACCCAGCACAGCGCCGCATAGGCGTCGTTCACCGCCACCGGGAAACGCGCTTCCGGCGACAGGTGATAGTCCACGCTGACCGCGATCACCCCCGCCTTGGCGGCGATCGCGCGGACCGACTCATCGCTCTCGTCGAGGCCGCCGATGAAGAAGCCGCCGCCGTGAAAGTAGATGACCGCACCCATGGTCTCGCGCTCGGCCAGCTGGCGGGGCCAGTAGATGCGGACCTGGAACGCGCCATCGGGCGTGGTGATCGTCTCTTCGCGGACGTTGGCCATGGGGGTGGTGGGTTCGGCCGGCCGCGGCGGCCTCAGTTTCAGCGACAGCTCGCGAAGGGCGACCGGGTCGTGATTGCGAAAGGGCAGCACGCCGCTGGCGTTCAGCCGATCGACGACCGCCTGCGATTGCGGATCCAGCTCCATTGTCCACGCCTCTCCATCGCGCCTGGGGCAAGCCCCCGCGGCGATCCGCCGTGACTAGACCCCTGCGCGGGACGGCCAGCAAATGCATTCTTGGCCAGCTCCATGCCCGCCGGGAATGGCGGTCAGCGCTTGCGGAACTGCCTGGCCTCTTCCGCGAGCTTCGAGCCCCAGGAGTCGGACTTCTTCTCGGGTTCCCACTGGGCCCCCGGCAGGGTCCCTGCCACCCCGCGCAGGGCCAGCCACAGCGGGCCGCTGAAGTGGGCCAGGACGCGCAAGGGACGGCGCTTGTTGTCGGTGACGTCCCAGCCCTCGGCTTCGAAGGCGGCTGTTTGTACGGCGGGGGCCTTGAGCTCGATATCGTCCCAGCCAGCGGGCCGCGCCGCCGCTTCAGCCTCGTCGGCGGTCAGGCCGAAGAGGGCCTTGGCGCAGGCGTCGATCTCCGGGAACTCGGCGCGGGCTTCGGGCTCGGCGAACTCGCGCTTCAGGACGGCGCGGTATTCCAGGGCGTCGACACCGGGCAGGTCGATCAGGCGGCGCAGCTTCTCGGTCATGCGTAACGCCTAGCGCCAACGGCGGCCCTAGGCGATAGCGGCGTCGGGGTTGCGAAAGCCGCGGTGGTCGTTGCATTCACGGTCATCCGTCACAACTCACGGCCGCCCCAGTGCCCGCGCCTGACCTGCCGCTCCTGACCTTCCGCGACGCCGCCGCCTTCGAGGCGTGGCTGGACAGCCAGCCGGCGACGAGCGCCGGGGCCTGGCTCTGCTTCGCCAAGGCAGGCGCGCCGGCGCCGACGCTGAGCAAGTCGGAGGCGCTCGACTGCGCCATCGCTCACGGCTGGATCGACGGGCAACTGGGGCCGGTGGACGCGTTCTACTTCAAGACCAGGTTCACGCCGCGCAAGGCGCGCAGCGCCTGGTCGCAAATGAACTGCGAGCGCGCCCTGCGCCTGATCGCCGAGGGGCGAATGCGGCCGGCCGGCCTGGCGGAGGTCGTGCGGGCCAAGGCGGATGGGCGCTGGGACGGCGCCTATGCGCCGCAAGGCCGCGCCACGCCGGACGCCGATCTGCTGGCCGCGCTCGATGCGGCGCCCGGCGCACGCGGGTTCTTCGACAGCCTCGACGCCGCCAACCGCTACGCGGTGCTCTACCGGGTGCAGCAGGCGAAGACGCCGCAGAAGCGCGCGGCGAAGATCGCCGAGATTGTTGCGCGTCTGGCGGCGGGGCGGGCCTACCATGCGCCCCGCAAGCGACCGGCGGCGGGTGAGTAGGGCGGATTAGACTTGGGCGGAATCGCCGTCTTCCCACTGCCCCGGTCCCTCTACGTCCTTCTCCCTGGGGGAGAAGGACGTCGGGCTAGATAGTTCCGTCACCTGGAGACACGGCCAATTTGCGAGATCGAGAGAGGGGCGTCGAACGGACGGAGGGCAGTTTTTCCGAGCGATCGACGCCTTAACCTGTCCGACGATGATCCAGGGCCGTTGACCGTGCACACTACCGTGGGTATCGCTTGATCGCGACGGCAGCGCCGTGCGGTCTTTGACATCGTACATCGGAGCGAAATTGCCCGTCCCGCCGGTGAGAGGCTGGGGTTGGCAGCGCTAGTTATCGGTGATTTAGGGTGAAAACAGCGCCGATCCCGGCGTGTTTCACGTGAAACACTTTCGGTGACGGGGGCGCAAATTCTTGCATCCCCGCCCTCCCCGCGCTTTGACCCGCCGCATGCCAAAGCCGTTCTTCGATCTGCGCGCCACGCACAACCCGCACCGCTGGTTCATGCACGTCAGGCCCGACATCTGCGTCGGGCCGCCGGGCGCCGCGTTCATGTTCGGCGGGGTGGGGATGGCGTCGGCGGTGGCGGCGCTGGAGCGGACCACCGGGCGGCCGCTGATCAATGCGACGGCGCAGTACCTGGGCTATGCGCGCCCGCCCAGCGTGGTCGACATCGACGTGTGGACGCCGGTCGAGGGCAGGCACGTCACCCAGGCCAACGCCAAGGTGCATGTGGACGACCGCGAGATCATCTCGGTCAGCGCCGCGCTGGGGACGCGGCCCAGCGAGCTGGCCGGGCAGTGGGCGGAAATGCCCGCCGCGCCGCCGCCGGAGGACTGCGAGGCCGAGCATCACTGGCGTCACGCCGAGAGCGGGCTGCACAGCCGCATCGAGGTGCGGATGGTCAAGGGCGGGCGCGGGTTCGAGCGGGTCGGCGCGCCGGAGCCGGACGGGCGCACCCAGCTCTGGGCGCGGCCGGCCGAGGGCCAGGCGATCGATGCGACGCTGCTGGCGGTGCTGGCCGACTACGTGCCGCAGGGCGTCGGCAATGCGCTGGGCCAGAACGCCGGCGGCAACAGCCTCGACAACACCCTGCGCATCCGCCGGGTCGTGCCGACCGACTGGGTGCTGTGCGACATCCGCATCTCCGGCGTCTGGGGCGGCTTTGCGCACGGGGCGATGTCGCTGTTCGCGCGGGACGGCGAGCTGATGGCGACGGCCAGCCAGTCGCTGATCGTGCGGGTGCGTCAGAGCGCGGACGACCGGTGACTCCCCGCCCCTCAATGGGCTTGGGCGCACCTCGCTGAGCGTTCCTTCTCCCCGCGCGGGGAGAAGGACACTTGGGGAAGCAGCCGCAACCCCATGAGTGAGGGCGGGAGAGGCTAAGCCGGCTGGGTGTGGTCGGCGGCGTGGGTGATGTCGCGCCAGGTCTGGCGGAAGAGCGGGCTGGTATCGAGGAGCTCGGCCAGCGTGCCGCGCGCGGCGACGGCGCCGTGGGATAAGAGGATGATCTCGTCGGCGCGGCGATAGGCGTCCGGCCGGTGCGAGACCGCGATGCAGGTGCGCTCGCCCTGGTCGAGCAGGCGGCGCCAGAACAGGCGCTCGGTATTGACGTCGAGGGCGCTGGAGGCGTCGTCGAGCACGATCAGGTCGGGGCGGCGCACCAGCATGCGAGCCGCCGCTGTTCGTTGCAGTTGCCCGCCGGAGAGGCTGACGCCGCGCGTGCCGACCAGGGTGCCAAGGCCGTCCTGCATGCCGGCGAGGTCGTCCTCGAGGATGGCCATGTGGATCGCGGCGTCGAGGTCGGCTTCCTCGGGCGGCAGGCCCATCAGCACGTTCTCGCGCACGCTCTCGCTGAAGAGGCGCGGGGCCTGGCCGGTGTAGGCCGAGCGCGGCGGCACCATGAAGCTGGCCGGGTCCTCGACCAGGTGGCCGTTCCAGCGGATCTCGCCGGCTTGCAGCGGCACGAGGCCCAGCAGGGCCTTGATCAGGGTGGTCTTGCCGGCCCCCACCTCGCCGGCGATCACGATCAGGCCGCCGCGGCGCAGCGTCAGGTCGATGCCCTCGATGCCGCGGGTCGTGCCCGGGTAGTGGCTGGTCAGGCCCCGCGCGGTCAGCTCCCGTAGCGGGTCGGCGCGGTCGGCGGCCATCGGGTCGGTGGCGCGGGCGGCGGTCAGGGCGAAGGGCCGCGCGCCCTGCAGCACCTCCTCCATCCGCGCGATCGAGACCCCGGCGGTGCGGCGGCGCGCCATCAGCCGCCCCACCCACTGCGGGCCGAAGGAGGCGAAGCTGGTGTAGCTGACGAAGAGGGCGAAGTCGCCGACGGTGAAGTGCCCGGTCCGCATGGCGCCGGCCGCCATCAGCAGCACCAGGCCCAGGCCGATGCGGCCCATGTTGGTGCTGAGGGTGTCGAGCATCGAGTTGAAGAGGGCGTCGTTGATCGCCGCCTTGCGGCGCGAATCGTTCAGCCCTTGCAGGTGGCCCAGCACCCGGTGCTCGCCGGAGGCGACCTGGATCGCCTGCACCGCGCCGAAGATCTCGCCGATGAAGCCGGTGACTTTGGAGGTCGTCTCGCGGGCGATGCGGCGGTAGTGATGGATGCGCAGCGCCAGGTAGTTGGTGATCACCACGACCGCGATCATCGGCAGGGCGGCAACCGCAGCCACCGGCCAGTCGATGGTGGCCATGATGGTCAGCGCCACCACGGTGAAGACGCCGAGGCCGCTGATGTCGACCCAGGCCTCGACGAACCAGACGACGGTCATCACGTCGTCGCGGAAGCGGCTGACCACGTCGCCGGCCGACGCCGGCAGGCTCTTGGGGCCGGGCGCCGAGACCAGGAAGGCCAGCATGTTGCGCCGCATCATCGCCTCCATGATGTAGGCGAAGCGGATCCACACGGCGAAGGCGCCCAGCAGGATCAGCTGCGGCGCGATCTGGGCGAAGATCGCCAGCGCCACCAGGGTCCAGAGGTCGGGCGCGGCGGGGGCGTCGTGCAGGGTGTCGAACACCAGCTTGCCCATCAGGCCGGTGACCAGGGGCAGGCTGTAGAAGGCCACGTAGCCCGCGATGTTGATGGCGAAGAGGCCCGGATAGGCGCGGACGATGCCCCAGCCATGGCGCCATGGGCTGCCCATGGCGGCCATGGCCTCGCGCTCGGCGTCAGCCTCGCTCATGCCAGCACCTGCTCGATGCCGGAGGCCATCAGCCGGGCGAACTGCGAGCCGGGGTCGGCCGCCAGGGCCGCGCGCGGGCCGCTCTCCAGCACCGTGCCCTGGTCCAGGATCAGGATGCGGTCGGCGCGGCGCACCGTTGCCAGCTTGTGGGCGATGATAATGGCGGTGCGCGGGGCCCGGCCCTCGGGACGCAGCAGCTTGTCCATCGCCCGCTCGATCAGCCGGTCGGTGGCGGGGTCCAGCCGCGAGGACGCCTCGTCGAGCACCACCAGCGCCGGGTCGCGCAGGAACACCCGGGCGAAGGCCAGCAGCTGCGCCTCGCCGGCCGAGAGCCCGCCGACCAGCGGCGTATCCAGCCCCTCCGGCTGGCGGGCGAACCAGGCGCCCAGGCCGATGTCGTCGAGCACCTCGGCGATGCGCGCATCGCTGATGCGCTCGTCGAAGAGGGTGACGTTCTCGCGCACCGTGGCGTCGAAGAGCTGCACCTCCTGGGTCACCATGCCGATCTCGGCGCGCAGCTGGGCCAGGGTGGCCGAGCGGATGTCGAGGCCGTCGAGGGTGATGACGCCTTCGCCGATGTCGTAGAGGCGGAAGAGCAGGCGCACGAGGGTGGTCTTGCCGCTGCCAGTGCGGCCCAGCACGCCCAGCACCTCGCCGGCTTTCAGCTCCAGCGAGATGTCCTTCAGCACCGGCGCGCGCTCGTCGTAGGCGAAGGTGACGTGGTCCATGACCAGCGAGGGCGGCGACGGCGGCCAGTCGGCGCCCGGGCCGTCCTCGATCTTCGAGGCGATCGCCTGCATGCGCCGCACCCGGCCCAGGCCCGCGCTCGCGGTCTGGAACTGCTGCATCTGCATGCCGATCTGGGCCAGTGGATTGGCCATCATGCCGGTGTACTGCAGGAACAGATAGACCGTGCCGAGGCTGGCCTCGTCGCGCTGGTAGAGCAGGATGCCGAGGATCAGGGCGATGGCGAAGCCGACCGTGTAGAGGCCGTTGACCAGGATGTTGAGGCTCATCGACATCCGCCCGGCGCGGCTGCCGACGTGGGTCAGCTGGTCACTGACCTCGGCGTGGCGGGCCATGATGTGAGCGCCGCCGCGGTTGGCGCGGATGTCGTCGAGCCCCTGGAACCGCTCCTCGAGGAAGCCGGCCAGCTCGGACCTCGCCTGCCGCTCGGCCGCCCAGCGCCCGGCGCCGGCCGAGGCGGTCAGCCGGATGGTGGCGAAGGCCAGCACCGCAAAGGCGGTCATGGCGGCGCCGACGCGCCAATCCTGCAGGGTGATCAGCGCCAGTATGCCGACCAGCAGCACGACGCTGCTCACGATCTGCAGCACGAACTGGGAGAAGAAGGTCGCGAGCGCGGTGACGTCGCCGTCGATGCGCTCGATCAGCTCGCCGGGCGTGCGCCGGTTATGGAAGCTGAGGTCGAGGCGCAGGGTATGTTCGGCGAGGTTGCTGCGCAGCAGGTTGGTCGCCGTCCACCCGACCTGCTCGCTGAACCAGGTGGCGCTGACCTGGGCGGCCTGGGTGAGCAGGGCCGAAGCCACGAAGGCGCCCGCGAGCAGCAGCAGGGTGTTCATCGGCAAGGCCGCGGGCCCCGGGGTGGCCCGGTCTACAAATGTCTTCAGGATCAGCGGCCCGATCAGCTGCAGCCCCGCCCCTACCAGCAGCAGCACGCCCAGGATCGCCACGCGCGGCGCCTGCGGGCCAAGGTACTCGGCCAGCAGCGCGCGATATCCGAGCTGGGGCGCCCGCGTCATGGGGCGCTGAATAAGCCGAGCCGCAGGGCGAGGCTAGGACCCGCGTCGCCACAGTGCGCTTGAAGCGTTCTCTGCATGCGGTATACCGGACACCTTACCGCTGAGACAGCCCCGCCGCGCCATGTCTGCCCTGCACGACAACGACGAACGCCGTCCGGACGCCTGGCGCGGCCTGCTGCGCGAGCAGGCGCTGGTGGGCGGCGACTGGGTGGGCGCGGCGGGCGGCGGGTCGATCGAGGTGCTCGATCCGGCGACGGGCGGCCTGGTCGGGCGCGTTCCCCGGCTGGGCTCGGACTCGGCGCGCGACGCCATCGCGGCGGCGCGGGACGCCTTCCCGGCCTGGCGCGCCCTTTTGCCCCGCCAGCGCGGCGACATCCTGATGGACTGGCGCCGGCTGATGCTCGAGCACGCCGACGAGTTGGCCGCGCTGATGACCGCCGAGCAGGGCAAGCCGCTGGCCGACGCACGCGGCGAGATCGAATACGGGGCCGAGTTCGTGCGCTGGTTCGCCGAGGAGGCCAGCCGCGTCTACGGCGAAACCATCCCGAGCCACCTGCCTGGCCGCAAGATGTTCGTGCAGCGCGAGCCCGTGGGCGTGGTGGGGCTGGTGACGCCGTGGAACTTCCCCTCCGCCATGCTGACCCGCAAGGCCGCTGCGGCCCTGGCGGCCGGCTGCACCGCGGTCGCCGTTCCCTCGATGGAGACGCCCTTCTCCGCCCTGGCGCTGGCGGCCCTGGCCGAGGAAGCCGGCGTGCCGAGCGGCGTCTTCTCGGTGCTGACGGGCGACGCCGAAGTGCTGGTGCGCGACCTTTGCGCCCACCCGGACGTGCGCGCCGTGTCGTTCACCGGCTCGACCCGGATCGGCCGGCTGATCGCGGCCCAGTGCGCGCTGACGCTGAAACGGGTGTCGCTGGAGCTGGGCGGCCACGCGCCCTTCATGGTCTTCGCCGACGCCGACCTCGAGGCCGCCGCCAAGGCCGCGGTCGCCGCCAAGTACCAGACCTCGGGCCAGGACTGCCTGGCCGCCAACCGCATCTTCGTCCACGCGAGCGTCTATACTCCCTTCGTCGAGGCCTTCGTCCGCGCCGCGGCCCGCCTGCGGGTGGGCGCCGGCACGGACCCGGGCGCCGACCTCGGCCCGCTGATCAACGCCGCCACCTGCGCCAAGTCGGCCGAGCACGTCGCCGACGCCGTCGCCAAGGGCGCCCGGCTGGCGCTCGGCGGCGCGCCGGACGCCGGCCTCTTCTTCCCGCCCACCGTGCTGGCCGATGTGCCGCCCGACGCCAAGATCATGCACGAGGAGACCTTCGGCCCCGTCGCCGCGATCGCACCGTTCACGGACGAAGCCGCGGTGGTCCGCGCCGCGAACGACACCCAGTACGGCCTCGTGGCCTATGTCTTCACCCGCGACCTGTCGCGCGCCCACCGGCTGATCGACGCGCTCGAGTACGGCATGGTGGCGGTCAACACGATGAAGCTGACCGGCGCGCCGATCCCGTTCGGCGGGGTCAAGCAGTCGGGCCTGGGGCGCGAAGGCTCGCGCCACGGCATCGAGGAATACACCGAGCTCAAGTACGCCTGCGTCGCGATCGATGATCGCTGAAAAGGATAGAAGCGTGGCCGCCAAGACCGTCGCCGTCGAAGTCGTCGAAACCCTGCGGGACCTCGGGGTGCGCCATGTGTTCGGCGTGCCCAGCGGCGGCTGGACCGACTACATGGAGGCGCTGCGCACCACCCCTGGGATCGAGTTCATCCTCACCACCCACGAGGGCGGCGCCGGCATGATGGCCGATGTCTGCGGGCGGCTGACCGGCGTGCCCGGCGTCTGCTTCGGCACCTATGGCCCGGGCGCCACCAACCTGGCGACCGGCGTCGGCGAGGCCCTGCTCGACCGCTCGCCGATGATCGCGCTGACCGACGAGATGCCCGCCCCGATGCGCGGCCGCACCACCCAGATGGGCATCGACCACCAGGCGCTCTTCGCCCCGCTGACCAAGGCCACCACCCGGCTGCGGGAAGACGCGGTGCGCAAGACCCTGCTGGAGGCGGCCCAGATCGCCCTGTCGGCGCGGCGCGGGCCAGTGCACGTGGGTCTGCCCACCAACCTGTCGGGGAAGGCCATCGTCGGCGAGGACAGCGCCCCAGCCCCGGCGCCGGCCCCGCTGCCGCCTGCCGATCCCGCGGCGCTGGAAGCAGTGGCCGCCAAGCTCGCCGCTTCGGCGCGGCCGGTCATGGCGATCGGATTAGGCGCGGTGCGAGCCGAGGTCACCGCCAAGGCCGTGGCCCTGGCCGAGGCCTGGGGCATGCCGGTGCTGCTGACGCCCATGGCCAAGGGCGCGATGCCCGAGGACCACCCGCTCTACGCCGGCGTGCTCTTCCATGCGCTGAGCGACGTGGTCGGCCAGACCCACCAGCAGGCCGACCTGGTGCTGGGCGTCGGCTACGACCCGGTCGAGTTCAACTACGAGGGCTGGATCCCCGCCGGCGCCCTGGTGGTCAGCCTCGATACCGAGCCGGCCGACCTCGACACCGCGGCCTATGGCGACCCGCTCGACGTGGTCGGCGACATCGGCGCGTCGCTGGGCGCCCTGCTGGCCAGGCCGGCCACCAAGAAGGCCTGGGACCTGGACGCGCTGGCGGCGCGCCGCGAGGGCATGTTCGCCCGGCTCGCCCCCTCCAACCACGGCTTCGGCCCCAAGGGCGCACTGGCGGTGCTGCGCGAGGTGCTGCCCGACGACGGCATCATGACCTGCGACGTGGGCGCCCACACCCACCTGATCGGCCAGCTCTGGCGCACGCCGGCGCCCGGCCTGCAGATCATGACCAACGGCTGGTCGACCATGGGCTTCGGCATCCCCTCGGCCATCGCCGCCAAGCTGGTCCACCCGGAAAAGCCGGTCTGCGCCGTGGTCGGCGACGGCGGCTTCCTGATGACGGCCGGCGAGATCGCGACCGCGGTGCGCTATGCCATCCCGATCGTCATCGTGGTGCTCACCGACAACGACCTTGCCCTGATCCGCATCAAGCAGGAGAAGAAGACCTACCCGATCTACGGCACCCCGATCCGCGCCAGGGGCGCCATCGGCGGCCCGGACATCTTCGGCGCCAAGGTGATCACCGCCGCCGACCCGCAGGCCTTCCGCGAAGCCCTGGAGCAGGCGTTCGCGGCCGGCGGGCCGGTGATTGTCGAGGCGCTGGTCGACAGCCGCGAGTACGACGAGGTCGTGCTGCACAAGGACAAGCCTTAGTGGGACAAGCCCTGATGGATCGCCGCGCCGCGCTTGGCCTCTTGGCTGGGGGCGCGCTTGCGCCCGGCATGGCGTTCGCGGCGGGCCGTCCGCCGCGTGTCGTGGTGATCGGCGCGGGCATCATGGGAACCTCGATCGCCTACCATCTGGCGCGGCAAGGCGCGCATGTGACCGTGCTCGACAAGGCGGCGCCCGGCAGCGGCGCGACCCAGGGCGCCTTCGCGATGCTGATCGCCACCCACGAGGGCGACCGCGCCTTCAACGACCTCTATGGCCTGGCGGTCGGCGACTGGCACAGGTTGCAGGCCGAGCTTGCGGGCGCCTTGCCGATCCAGTGGGGCGGCACTTGCTCGTGGGCCGCACCCGGCCCCGCGGCCGACAGCCTGCGCGCGCTGACCTACCAGTTGCGCGGCTGGGGCGCGCCGATCCGCCTGATGAGCGAGGCAGACCTGCAAAGTCTGGCGCCCGGTGTCATCTCCGGCCCGTTCGGCGCCGGCACCTATTCGCCTGAGCAAGGCACGCTCGATCCCAGCGAGGCGCACGCCGCGATCGAGGCGGCCGCGCGCCGCCTGGGCGTGGCGTTCCGCTACCCGTGCGAGGTCAAGGCGCTGAAGAGCGATGGCCATCGCATCACCGCGCTGCAGACAACGACCGGCCCGGTCGAGGCCGATGTCTTCGTGCTCGCCGCCGGCGCCGCCGTCCCCGACCTGGCCCAGCAGGTGGGCGTGAAGACGCCGATCAACGTCGTCTCGGGCACGCTCGCCCACAGCGCCCCGCGCCCGCCACTGCTGGGCCGGGTGCTGAACGGCCCCGCCGGTTCGCTCAAGCAGGACCCCGATGGGCGCATCGTCTTCGGCCCCGACTATCGCCCGGGCGCCAACGGCACGGATGTCAGCCAGGCCTACGGCGAGCAGCTGCTGACCCAGGCGGCTGCCGTCTTCCCGCCCTTCGCCGGCGCCAAGCTGGAGAAAATGACGCTGGGCTACGTGCCGATCCCCGTCGACAACCACCCGATCGTCGGCTTCTGCGCCGCGCCCGCCAACCTCTACGTCGCCCTGACCATGAGCGGAATCACCATGTCGCCCCTGATGGGACGCCTCGCGGCGGGCGAAATCCTCGGCGGCGCCGCCCAGCCGGTGCTTGCCACCTACCGCCCTGCCCGTTTCACCTAAGATCACGCAACAACTGGGAGACCGCCATGGCCAAGCTTCGTCACCTCGCAATCTCGGTGAAGGATCCGGAAAAAGCCGCCAAGTTCTTCGAGGAGGCCTTCGGCATGACCCGGGCCGGCAACGCCCAGCGCGGCGTCTACATGTCCGACGGGGTGATGAACGTGGCGCTGCTCAACTTCGGCGACGAGAAGGTGCCGGGGTTCGACGTCGGCTACCAGGGCCTGATCCACTTCGGCATGTGGGTCGATGACACCGACCAGGCGGAAAAGAACATCAAGGCGGCCGGCGGCACCTACCTGACCGGCAAGTTCGAGACCAACCCGAACGTCTTCTACGAAGTGAAGTACAAGACCCCCGAGGGCTTCGTCTTCGACATCACCGCCAGCGGCTGGCGCGGCGCGGTGAAGGACGTCGTGCCGGCGAGCTAACCCGATCAGCCGCTCCTCCCTCGCGAAGCGGGGGAGGAGCGTCGTCGCACCGCTCAGGTAAGGGCGCGAGTCTGGCGCACCATCAATATGCTGGGGCGGGCGTCTTCGACGAACTCGCGCACCGGGGTGAATCCGGCCGCCGCTGAGCACCGGCGGGCCGGAAGGTTCTCCAGCTCGTGGGCGATCCAGCACAGGCGCTCTGACGGGTAGGTCGGGAAGGCGACCTGCTCGACGTAGCCAGCCAGCATCTGGCGCCCGGTCCCCCGGCCGATCAGGTCGGCCTCGCCGATGAAGAGGTCGATAGAAATGCCGTGTTCGACGCCGATGGCCTCCTGCCACTCCGGCCAGTCGGCGATCCGGTAGCATTGCAGGTAGCCGAACGGCGCGCCGCCGAGCAGGGCCAGGGAGCTATGCGTCGGCGCCTCGCCGCGGATGCGGGGGCCGTATTTGGCGGCGACCTTGGCCTCGGTGATCGGCTCGCGCTGGTAGAAGGCGCGCAGGTGCTCGCGATTGAGCCAATCGGTCATCAGCGGCAGGTCGGCCTCAGCCATCGGTCGGTAGGTGATGACCTCGCCCATGCGAGGCAGTCTAGGTCGCGAGCGCGATCTTGCCCAGCACCTCGCCGGCTTCCAACAGACGGTTGGCTTCGGCGGCCTGTTCGAGCGGCAGCACGAGGCCGGGCTCGATCATCGGGCCAGAGCGGAACCAGGCGTGCATGGCCTCGGTGGCGGCCGGGAACATCGGGGTCGGGAAGAAGTCGTCGGCGCCAAAGGTCTTCAGCGCCAGGGTCTTGCCGACCCGGAACACCTCGAACGGGACCTTGCCTGCCACGTAGCCGTAAGCCTGGATCTCGCCAAAGGGGGCCAGGCAGTCAACGTCCGTGTTCAGCGTATTGCCGCCGACGCCGTTGAAGGCGAAGGGCACGCCCTTGCCGCCGGTAATGTCCTTCACGGCCGCGACATAGTCCGTGTCCGTCACATTGATGACGTGGTCGGCGCCGAGGCCCTTCAGGAAGGTTTCCTCGGCCGGCCGCCGGCAGGTGGCGATCACCGGGCAGCCGTGGGCGCGGGCCAGCTGGGTCATCATCGAGCCCATGCCGCCGCTGGCGCCCTGGATCAGCACAGTCGAGCCCGCGGGCACCCGGCTGGAACCGTGAAACAGCAGGTGCGCGAGGCGGAAGTTGATGATGTAGACCAGCCCCTGCGCGAACGAGACATTGTCCGGCAGGGCGATGATGTCGGCCGGCGGCGCGGTGTGGCCATTGGGCAGGGCCCGCGGCCTAGTCGAGGCGAGCACATAGTCGGCGCAGCAACCCAGCGTCAGGATCAGAGCCACGACCCGGTCGCCCCGCTTCCATGCAGTGACGTTGGCGCCCACAGCTTCGATGACCCCACCGGCTTCGCGCCCCGGATACCAGGGCGTTATCGTGCGGCTGAAGTAGGTGCCGCGCCGGGCCTCGGTGTCGCCGTAGATCAGCCCGGCGACGGCCACCTTGATCAGCACGTCGTCCGGGCCCACCTCGGGGATCGGTCGCTCGACGATCTTCAGGTTCTCCGGCGGCCCGACCTCGTCGAGCCGCACCGCACGCATGGTTCCAGCCATGGTCAAGCCCCCGTCATAACTGAGAAAATGCGGCCAGGTCCACGCGGCGCCAGGCCTGCCAGCAGCTGCGCTTCGCGCCACCGATACCTTGCGACGCGAGGTGGTTGACGATCAGGCCTGTCAGGGCGTCGTTGTAGGGCGTCACCAGCGCGATGCGACTGACCCCAAGCGCCTTCAGCGCGCCGACAGCGCCGGAGATCGGCGTCGCCACTGGCGTGTCCGGCCGGCCACGCCCCAGCGCCTCGGCGACGCCTGCGAGCCCCAGCTCCAGCGCGCCGGTCGTGCAGCTGTAGCAGACGGCGCGCAGGTGAGCGCTGGGCGCCAGCGTCGCGGCTGCGGCGGCAAGATCTTCGGCGGCGCGGGTGAGGCCGGTCGGCGAGTGGTCGAGCGGCAGCGGCATGCGCGCGACGTGCACGGCCAAATCACCACGATCGCCGCGCAGGGACGCGAGGTCATCCTCGCTGGTGACGTCCTCGTCGAAGAGGACGACGCCGATCCGCGCCGGGCCCGTCGCCGCCTCGAAGACGACCGCCGTCCGAACGACGCGGCCTTCGCCGCCTGGGTCTACTCCCAATAGGCGAAGGCCATAGCGCAGCCGGTGCCGGCCGGGCTGCGGTAGCAGGGCACATAGTCGATCAGCGTCATCGACTTGTCTTGCACCGCACCGGCGAGCGCCGACCAGCAGCGCAGCTCGGAGTTGCCCGACTGCAGCTTTTCCAGCGGCAGGGCCGCGTGGCCCTCGACCTTGCCGCTGGCCATCACGTCCAGGAAGGCGCGGTCGAACTCCTCGTCGACGACGAAGTGGCTGAGGCCGCCGGTGGCCATGACCACGACGCGGAGGTCTTCCGGCCACGATTCCACCGCTTCGCGGATCGCCTGGCCGACCGCGAAGGCGCGCTGCGGGGTGATCTGATTAGGCGGATAGTAGGTGTTAATGTTGACCGGGATGATCGGGTAGACCTTGTTGGTCATGATGCGGCGGTAGACGTAGCCGTAGGAGTGGCTCATCCCCTGGTCGGGCTGGTAATACTTGGAGTGGGCGGGATCGAAGTCGCGCTTCATCAGGTCGCCGATCAGCCGCAGGGCGAACTGCGAGGCCACCGGATATTCGCGCTCGTCCTGCCAGTACCAGTAGTCCGGCTTCAGCTTCGGATCGTACTTCCACTTCATCACGCCGTTTGGCTTGTAGGGCAGCGTCTCACCCCAATAGACCGCCAGGGCCGGCATATTGTCGTCCTGGTAGACCTCGCGGTGGTCGTCGCCGATGATGATGACGATGTCCGGGTCGGCCGCGTCGAGGATCTCGGTGATCCTGGCGATGCCGGCCTCGTTGGCCGCGTGACGCGCCGCCAGCACCTGCGGCTCGATCTCCTTCATCATCGCGGACGGAGTCTTCTCCAGCAGCTCGTCGTACTTGACGCGCTTCCCGTCGAAGTCGTGCAGCGCCATGATCGTCTTGTCGTCGGTCTCGCCGCGCGCCAGCCAGCCGGACGGTTCCATCAACAGGGCCGGGCTGTGCGAACTGCCGATCCCCAACACCACCTTAGCCATGATGCTCCGTCTCCCTCCGGCCTCAGCCGACAAATGTCAGTATGCGGAATGCGATGCCGGCCTAGGCGACCATCATCCGTTCGCGTGCGCCAACCTCGAAGTCGACTTCCCGCGGCAGCACGATGCCGGTGGAGCGCACGCGGTAGATTTCCGGCTTGAGCGGCAGGCCCAACTCGCCGGTCCCCCGCAGATGCCGCGCCTGTTCGAGCATCATCCTGCGGAAGGCCACGATCGCCGTGTCGCTCGAGCCGAGGGTTTCCTTGTGACGCGGCACGATGGCGCCCATCGTCTCCTGGATCGCCGAGTCCTGCAGGCCGATGCCCTGGATGCCGCTGGTGCTGTTCATCCGCTGGTCGGCGCGGTCGATGCCGTAGTCGTTCGAGCGGTTGTTGATCGGCTTATAGGAGCCGTCCTGGAACACCGGCACGTTGACGCCATTGGCGTCGAAGTCGCTGGCGTCGCCCAGCGGCGCCACAGGGTTCCAGTGCATGGTGAAGGTCCAGGTATTGTGGTCGTCGATCGGCACCCAGGCGTGGCCGGCGATCGGCGAGGTGTCCGTGGTGCGGGCGATCATGGTGTAGAACGGCAGCAGGAACTGCGTCACCCGCCAGTAGTACTCGGCGTCCGACGCGATGCGGCGGGCGCCGATGCGCATGCCGTAGTCGGTGGGTCGGATGAAGAAGCGCGGCGCGGTGTCCGAGGCCATGTAGCTGGTCTTCGGGTTGATCGACTTCTGGCGCTTGCGGAAGCCGGCCTCGATGTTCTCGGAGTCGAGCAGGCTGTGCAGGATGCCGACGTGGCTGGAGTCGATCCCGCCCTCGACACCTTGCGCGAAGTTGTTCTCCTGCAGGCGCTTGCCGATGTGGCGGTGGGCCGAAGGGACCAGGCCCCACTCGAGCTCCGGCGGCTTCGGCGGCATGTGGGCCCGATCGCCAAGGTAGGCCCAGATCACCCCGCCCCATTCGACGATCGGATAGGCGTTGGCCTTCACTTCCGTGCGCAGCGGCGAGTTCGCCGGCTCCGCCGGCATGTCCATGATGTTGCCTTCGGTGTCGAACTTCCAGCCGTGGTAGGCGCAGCGCAGGCCGCACTCCTCGTTGCGGCCGAACCACAGGTCGACGAGGCGGTGCGGGCAGTAGCGGTCCAAGAGGCCGAGCTTGCCGTTGGTGTCGCGGAAGGCGATCAGGTTCTCGCCCAGCAGGCGCACGCGCACCGGCGGACAATCGGGGTTCGGCAGCTCCTGGGGCAGCAGCACCGGCATCCAGAACCGGCGCATCAACTCGCCCATCAACGTGCCGCGACCCACGCGGGTCAGGTCTTCATTGTCCTGTTCGGTGAACATCGGCCGCCTCTCATCGCTTTCCAGACATCGCCGCGTGCAGGCGGCGGCAGCGGGTCATCGGCGCTGCATCCGGACGCGACGTTGCTGCATACCGTACACGATGTCAACGCGGCTCTGACGCTCTGCAGCGCATTTGTCCGGCAGAGCTTCGCAGGGGTGCAAACCTGGGCGCCGAATGGGCCGGACGCCTGCGCGACGTGCAACGGCGCGGGGGGTTCAGGCGCGGAACGCGGAGCGCCCAAATGACCGTCAGGCGAGGCCTACGGGGCGGATGGGGTAGCCGAAGTATCGAAATCGGCGCTCCAGGCGCAGGAGCCCTTCGGCGTCGAAGCAATTGCCGTGAAAGTAGCGGCGCCTGCCCGGCCGGCCCGGCGGGCCGGCAGGCGCCGCATTGTCCGGGACCGCCAGCCCGAAACCTTCGGCATCGGGGTCCCAGCGCGCCTGGCGCACGAGCAGGTCGGCGGCTTGCAGCGCGGTCACCTGCCGCTGGTGGCCGAAGGCGATCGGGCCCAGGACCGAACTGTACCAATCGTGACTTCCGTAGGCGCGGCCGATGTCCGCCAGCCGGGAACTGAACTCGGGCCGATAGACGAACATCGGCATGATCGGCGCGCCGTCCGCTGCGCTGCCGCCCCATCTCCAGAGCGTGGAGACCAAATTCTCGAAGCAAAGGTCGAGCGGCGTCGGGAAGCGCTTCAGGAAGCTGGCGTCGGTCAGCACCGGCCAGGCGTCCACGACGACGGCGCTGAAGAAGGGCTGCAGCGGCTGGGCGGCCAGTGTCTGGGAGAGCCGGGCCAGCCCATCATCCTGCGCGAGCCCTGCCGCGAGCTGCAGCCAGGAAACGCCCGCGTCCTTCAGAGCGCCCTGCCACGCCGGTTCGAGGGCGTCCCACGCGGCGTCGTGGCCGACGAACCCACCGATCGCCGCGATCACGCTGCCCTTGTGCGGGCCGGTCTCGTCAAAAAACCCCTTGAGCAACGCCCGGCCCTCAGGCGCCGGCGACACGGGGTGGTGACGTGACGGCGCGCTTCGGCAAGATGCCGGCTTCCACCGCCGCGGATCAAGCCGGCTTGGCGCCTCTCTCGCTGGCCCAGTCGTTGAACCGGCTTCGTCCCTCGGGCCCCAGCTTGGCGCCCACCTGCCGGGTGATCTGGGCGACGCTGATCGCCTTCAGGTGGGCCCTGTAGCGGGCCTCGGCTTCGACGAAGGCGCAGGCGATGTCACAGGGCAGCTCCGACGGGCCGAAGCCGGAGCACGGGCCCTCGCGCCGGATGTCCTGACATCTGAAGCTCGGCCCCGAGCCTTCGATGGCGGCCTGGATGTCCCAGAGGCTGATGTCGGCGGGGCGGCGGGCCAGCCTGTAGCCGCCGCGCCCGCCGCGGCTCGCGGCCAGGACGCCCGCCCGAACCAGCGCTTGCAGGTGCTTGGCCATGTAGGCGGCCGGAAGCCTGTGGAAGTCCGCCAGCGCGGCGGCGTTGAGGCTGGCGCCAGGCGCCAGGCCCGCCAGCACGGCGCACGCGTGCACGGCCCACTCGACTCCTTCCAAGGTTTTCATTGCGGATATCTAACATCCGAATTAAGCGGATACAAATTATCCGAATTGAGGAGATGGCCATGAAGGACGCACAGATCGCCATCGTCGGCGGCGGTATTGCAGGACTGGTCGCCGCCGCCGCGCTGGCGCGGCGCGGGCTGCGGCCCACGCTGTTCGAGGCCGCGCCGGATATCGGCGGCCGCGCCCAGACACGGACCCTGGATGACTTCCACTTCAATCAGGGACCGCATGCGATCTATCCGAGAGGCGCGCTGAACCGGGAGCTGCGCAGTCTCGGCCTCTCTGTGCCGGGACACGCGCCGCGGGTCCAGGATGGCCTGGCCGTCTGGGGCGCGGAGGCCCACGCCCTGCCCGTACGCCCGACGGCCGGCCGCGCCGCGGCGCCGCTGGACCGCTCGGACACCGCCTGCCTGGCCGACACGTTCGCCCGCATCGCCGCAGGCGAGTGCGGCGCGAGCGGCGCTCCGTTGCGCGCCTTCACCGGCGCCCTCCCGACGAAGGTGGCCGCAGTGATCGAGGCGCTGGTGCGGGTGTCGAGCTACACCCATGCGCCCGAGCACATCGACGGCAAGGCCGCGCTGGATCAGCTTCGACTGAGTTTCTCCGGCGTCGTCTACGTCGATGGCGGTTGGCGGGAGCTGACATCGCAGCTGGCGGACGCCGCGACGGCCGGGGGCGCGGTCCTGCAGCGCGAGCACGCGGTCGTCGCCATCCACCGGGTTCGCCAGGGGTGGCAGGTCGAGGTCGCCGGGCAGGCGCCGGCGCCGTTCGAGGCTGTCGTCCTCGCGGTTCCGCCTGCGGCGGCGCGCGGCCTGCTCCCCGGTTCTGCGCACATCGCCGCCGGTGCGGGCGCCGCGCAACCGGTGCGGGCGAGCTGCCTGGACCTGGGCCTGGCGTCGATCGCAGACGCCGTCACCGACTTCGCGTTGGGCATGGAAGCGCCGACCTACCTGTCGCTCCACTCGGCGGTCGCCCAGCTGGCTCCGCCGGGCCAGGGCCTGCTGCACCTGGCGCGCTACCTGGCCCCGGACGAGGCGCCGCGCGCCGCCCATTTCGAGGAACTCGAGCACCTGGCCGATCGGCTGCGGCCGGGCTGGCGCGACAGCGTGGCTCATCGGCAGCGCCTGATCGGGCTGACGGTCGCACACGACTATCCCCGATGGCGACGCGGCGGAGGACGGACCGCCGTTGTGGTCGCCGACGCGCCAGGCGCCTTCCTGGCCGGCGACTGGGTCGGCGATGAAGGCATGCTGTCCGACGCGGCCGCAGCCAGCGCGGTGCTGGCGGCCCGCGAGGCGGCCGCCTTCATCGCCGGAGTTCCGGCGTAGCGCCTCCGCCGGCCGCGCCCGTGGCGATTTCGATGATCTCGCTCAGGCCGGCGTCAGGCTGACCCCGCCCATGCCGGAAATCCACTCCGGCACCGGCTCGTAATACAGCTTCTCGCCGCGCGCCCTCGGCACGGCGCCGGCCATGAACAGCCATGCGGTGAGTTCGAGGCCGCCGTTGCCGGAGGCTTCCTCGATGTGGGCGGCGCTCATCTCGGCCAATTCTTCCGAGCGGCCGTCGATCATGCGGGCGATGAAGTCCTCGTCGAACTCGGCCGCGACCTTGCCCTGCTCGGGCAGGCAGAGCCAATGCGAGAGCCCGCCCGTGCCGACCACAACCACGCGCTCGCCCTGCGGCCGCGCGGCCTCGACGTAGGCCTTCAGCGCGCCGCCGAGGCGATAGCAGCGACCGGGGGACGGCGGGGCCGGCATGTTGCAGTTGATGTAGAGCGGCACGATGCGGCGCTGGTTGTGCGGATCGACGATCAGGCGCGGGATGGCCATGCCGTGGTCGGGGCGCAGCTCCTCGGCCTGCACCAGGTCGAAGTCGTAGCTGGCGTGGCGCACGAAGCCTTGCGCGAACTCGCGATGGGCGCGGAAGGTGACGGCCGGCGCGCCGCTGTCGCCCAGGGTGGTGAACTCGTCGGCGACGCCAACGGCCAGGGTCACCTGCATGGCCAGGCTGAAGTTGTTCAGGTGGTCGCTGCCGGCAAGCACGATCACGTCCGGATCCAGCGCCTGCACGCGGCGGCGCAGGTCCATCATGCCGTCGAGCACCCGCTCGGCCTGAGCCTCGACGCCGTTCGGCGGGAAGAGCACATGCGAGGTGGCGAAGCCGCCGACGATCTTGCCCACGGGTTACTTCTCCAGCAGTCGGTCGAGGTAGGCGGCGAGCGGGCCACCCCCTTGCGGCGGTGCGGCGCCGGCGGGAGGCGGCTTGGCCCGCAGCCGGGCGTACTTCATCTGCAGGTTCGGGTGCACGCCCAGCGCATGCAGGGCGCCCGGCGAGCCGTCGCGCAGCAACGCCCGCTCCGGCTCGGCGAGGCCCCAGGCGTCGAAGGCAGCCTCGTTGTCCTGGGCGAAGGCGGCCGCGCGGACCGGATCGCGCATCAGGTCCTGGATCAGCTTGTGAACCCGGTACGGCGCGACGGTCATGCGTTGAACATGTCGCCCGCGAGGAAGGCGGTGGTGACGGCCACGAATTCCTTCGGCGCCTCCATCATCACCCAGTGGCCGGTGTGCGGCAGCACGAAGCCCCAGGAGTTGGGGATCAGCTCCAGGTAGCCGTAAGTGCGGGCCAGCACCGCGATCTGGTCGTCCTTGCCGCCCACCACCAGGGTGGCGGTCTGCACGCCGGCGATATCCTCGCGCGGATAGGTCATCGGGTCGGAGCGCATGTGCTCCTGGATGGCCGCCGACGCCGCCTTCGCCCCGGGCTTCATGGTGAGCGCATGGCGGTAGTCGATCAGCTCGTCGCTGACTTTGAAGTTCGGGCCGGTGAGCACGCCGACCAGCCGGCGCATGCCCTCCTTGGTGTAGTCGTAGCCGCCGAGCGCGGCGCGGCGGCTGGGATCGGGATTGGCGATGTCGAGGCCGGCCGCGCCCATCAGCACCAGCTTGCGCAGCAGGTCGGGGCGCTTGATGGCGACGCCGAGCGCCGTCGCGCCACCCATCGAATTGCCGATGATGTGGGCCGGGCCGCCGACCACGGTCTCGATGAAGGCGACCATGTGGGCGATGCGGCCGGTCTGCCCATAGTTGTAGGTGGCCGGATCCGGCCGCGCCGACTCGCCGAAGCCGACCATGTCGACCGCGTAGACGTGGAAGTTCCTGGCGTAGGCCGCCAGGCAGCCTTCCCAGTTGCCCCGGGCGTCCGCGCCGGCGCCGCCGCCGTGGATCAGCACCAGCGGCTCGCCCTCGCCTGCCTCCAAGTAATGGGTCTCGATCCCGGCTACCGAAACCGTATGACTCTGAGCCGTCATTGGACCTCATCCCCTGGTGAGCGATCTCACCGACTGATATCGTCGTTACCGTGGCTCGGCGCGGACGCCAGCCTTTGCATACCGTATGCGTCCGCCGCAGGTGCGTCAATGCAGCGCGGGAGGCGGATTTCTCCAGCGATTGCACAGGTAAAAGCCTTCGGTTGCCGAGCGCGCAGACGGCGCCTCGCGACCGTTGACCTCACCGCCGCAGGCGTGTACGGCATCCTGTATGCAGACGGCGTCAGGAGACCAATGATGAGCGACGTTCTGACCCCGAAAGCGGGCCTCAACGACGTGTGGGGCGACAATGACCTGGGCCTCGATGGCTCACGCGTCATCGATCGGCGCATCTACGTCGATCCGGCGATCCTCGCGGCCGAGCAGGAGAAGATCTTCGCCCGAACCTGGCAGTGGGTCGCCCATGAGAGCGAGTTGCCGGAGCTGGGCGATTACATCACCGCCAGCGTGGCCGGCCGCTCGATCGTGGTTTCGCGCAGCGACGAGGGCAAGATCGCGGCCTTCCTCAATGTGTGCACCCACCGCGGCGCCATCCTGGCGCCCCACCCGCGCGGCAACGCGCCCGACGGTTTCGTCTGTTTCTACCATGGCTGGTGTTTCGATACCCACGGCAAGTTCACCGCGGCGCCCCTGGCGGCCGCCTACGGCGAGAACCTGACCAAGGCCAGCTACGACGCGCCGCCGGTGCGCCACGACATCTACGCGGGCAACGTCTTCGTCTCGCTCGATCCGAACGTGCCGCCGCTGGCCGACTTCCTCGGCGCCGCCGGCCCCTCGATCGAGAAGTACACCGGCCGCCACGTGGCGCTGGGCCGGGTGCGCTGGCTGCTGAAAGGCAATTGGAAGCTCTGGCACGAGAACTTCCGCGACAACTACCACCCGATGTACACCCACGCGGCGATCGGGGCGAACTACCAGGGCGTCAAGATCCAGGGCCGCAACGAGGATCTGACCGGCGGCCACAGCCTGATGGCCTTCCCGTTCCAGGGCAATCCGGACTCGCGCAAGATCCTGATGCGCAACATCACCGGCAAGACGGTCGAAGGGCCGGTCAGCGCCCACCGTCCGCCGGCGCCGAACCCGGACGTGCGCCACAACATCATGGCCATCTTCCCCAACCTGGACTTCCAGTTCCAGAACTCGGGCGACGGCGGCGGCTTCATCCAGACGGTGCGCCCGACCGGCGTCGACACGGCGATTGTCGAACTGGTGGCGTTCGGCGAGGCGAACGAGACCCCGGAAGTGCGGGCCCAGCGCCTCAACACCACCCTCGATGGCCAGACCGCCGCCGGCAAGATCAGCGGCGACGACAACGAAGCGGCCCGCCGCTGCAACGTCGGCTTCGGCGCGATGCGGGAAGTGCGCTGGTCGAACATGGACCGCGGCCAGGATGACGGCCGCTTCGGGGGCAAGAACGACGAGTACTCGCTGCGCTCGTTCTACGACGCCTACAAGGACTACATGGGCGACAGCCTGGCCGTCGGCGCCTAGGCGCTCGCAGAAGAAGACGCGTTGCGTGGGGGTGTTTGAATGCCAGCCAATCTAGCCGAGATCGCGATCGCCGATGCGCCGGTCTCCGCGTCGGTCGACATCGAGACCGAGCGGGCGCTGACGGCGCTGATCTATCGCGCGGCGCGGCTGGCCGACGAGCGCAAGTACCTCGACTGGATGGAACTCTTCACCGAGGGCGCCGAGTACTCGGCCATCACCCTGGAGAACCTGACCTACAAGGGGCTGCGGCTCTTTCGGGATGTTGGCAAGACCGCGCTTTATGAGCGCGTGGCCTGGCTGATGGGCATGTGGCAGGTGCCGCGCGCCAAGACCCTGCACATGGTCTCGAACATCGAGTTCGAAGCCGGCGAGACGCCGAACTCGGTCAAGGCGATCAGCAACTTCGTCATGACCCGCACCGCCGACCTCGAGCACACCGTGCTGCACGCCGCCGGCCGCTATGCGGACCGCTTCGAACGCGAGGGCGGCCAATGGCGCTTCGCCGACCGCCTGGTGATCGTCGACAGCAACCTCCTCCCCCCAGAATTCACCGAGCTGCTCTGAGAATTTCGGTCGGCCTGCGGGTCCGCGCGGTCGCACGCGCCGTCATTTTTACCACGGAGAACACGGAGTTTCACGGAGGTCACGGAGAAGAGCGCCTCCGTGTTCTCTGCGCTGCTCCGTGTCCTCCGTGTTGAACCTTGAGGGCGCCTGCGGCGGGCTCGAACTTCCCGTCCAGCTCGACAAATGCCGCCAGCTGAGGCGCCAATCCCTCTTCGCCGGTGATCTCGCCCTCTGGCAGGCTGGCGAGCGCGGCCAGGTTGGCTTCGTGCGAGGCGCGGTCGATGTTGTAGAACCACATGCAGGCGATGGTCAGCAGGTAGATGCCCATCATCGCGGGCACGTAGATCAGCCCCATGTTGTGCAGCACGCCCGCCGGCACCGCGCCGCGCGCGGCGTGGGTCGGGAAGGCGACGATCGCCAGCATCAGCCCCGAGATGAAAACGCCGACGCCCGAGACCATCTTCCAGAACATGTTCTCGGCCGACATCAAGAGGCCCTCGGAGCGGCGGCCGGTCTTCACCTCCGCGTCCTCGACCACATCGGCCAGCATCGAGGCGACGAGCACGCCGATGATGGTCGAGATGCCGTTATAGACCACCATGTCGACCAGCAGGATGGCGAACAGCGCGCCCGTGCCGTTGGCCGGCATCAGCCCCATCAAGCGCAACGCCACCGGGACGACGGACAGCACCACGCTCGCCATCAGCACCGCGATCACCGCGCGCCGCTTGCCGAATTGCGCCGCGATGAACGGGGCGATGAAGGCGCCCGCCAGGCTGGAGACGATCGAGATGCCGACCAGCAGCGACAGCTGGGTCTGGGTCAGGCCCCAGAAGTAGATGTTGAAATAGATGTCGAGCCCGCCGCGGGCCCCGAGCGCGATGAAGCAGAAGGTGCCCGCCGCCGTCAGCGCCACGAACGAGCGATTGTTGAGGGTGGCGATGATCTCCCGGGCGGCGGTCAGCAACCCCACCCGCCGCTTCGGCACGGCGCTCAGGTAGGCGATGCGGCTGTGGGTGCCGGCGGCCGAGACCAGGATGAAGGCGAAGATCAGCGCCGCCGAGGCCAGGCCATAGCCGAAGTAGCCGCCGCGCGAGAGCACGCCGCCGCTGCCGTCTGGATTCTCCTTCAGGAACACCTGGTAGGCGAGGATGACGATCAGCGCCCCGGCGATGGCGCCGACGAAGGTGCGGTAGGCGATGATGCCGGTGCGCTGGTTGTAGTTGCGGGTCAGCTCCGGCAGCAGGGCCGAGGACGGCAGTTCGAAGCAGGTCTCGAACACCCGCACCGCCAGCAGCGCCGCGATCAGGTAGAGCGCCATCTGCCCCGTCCCGTGCAGCGCCGGCGGGTTCCAGAGCGCGAAGAAGGCGAGCGCCGCGGGGATGGCGGCGAAGTACATGAACGGGTGGCGCCGTCCGAGCGGCGAGCGGAAGGTGTCCGACACCTGGCCGATCACCGGGCCGATCACGGCATCGAAAATCAGGGTGATCATGATGGCGGTGGCCACCGTCTTCGGCGGCAGGCCGACCACCTGGTTGTAGAACAGCAGCAGGAAGGTGGTGAGGCCGCGCTGCACCACGCTCGTGGTCACGCCGCTCAGGGCATAGAAACTGCTGGTCAGCAGCGAGAGCGGGGGCGGCGCCGGCGAGGCAATCTGACGTTCCACGGCGGCGCTCCCGGCGATCTCGGCGGCTAGTCGGGCATCGGCGGCGGCGGCAAGGGCGCGGTGATCGCCTCGAACGCCAGCCCGATCTTCAGCAAGGTGAGGTCCGAGCCGGCCGGCCCGTCGAACTCGATGCCGACCGGCAGGCCCGCGGAGGTGAGTCCGGCGGGCAGCGACAGGCCGGGCAGGCCGGCCAGCGCCGTCGGGTGGGTGTTGCGGATCATCGAGACCGGGCCGGTGCCGCCGGCGGCGATGTCGTCCGGCGCCGGATAGGCCGGCTCGGGCGTCGTCGGCATCACCAGGGCGGTGAGCCGGTGCTCGGCGAAATAGTCGGCATAGGCGCGGGCGAAGGTGGCGAGCGCCGCCGCCTCGGCTTCCAGCGCCGCGGCGTCGGCCGGCGGCGCCGCGAGCGAGGCCTCGAACCCGGCCCGCAGCGGCGGATCGGCAATGGCGTGGATAACGTCGGCGGCCGAAACTCCGGCGCCGGTCTCGGCGATGTAGACGCCAAGGTCGCGCTCCGGATCGCGGCGCAGATGCCGGAAGAGCTGGCCCAGCAGGGCGTTCATGTCCGGCATGTCGGCTTCGATCAGCTCGGCCCCGGCCTCCCGCAGCCGCGCCAGCGCGGCCTCGATCACCGGCGCCAGCGTCGGGTCGAGCTCTTCGTAGAAGAAGCGCCGCGGCACACCGAGGCGCAGGCCCTTCAGCGACGTCGTGATCGGTGGGCGGGCGGGCGCGCCGCTGAAGCCGTCGAGCAGCTCGACGTCGGCGCAGGAGCGGGTCAGCCAGCCGGCGGTATCGCGGCCGACCGCGCCCGGGATCAGCCCGCGGCGATCGTAGCGGCCGGTGGTCGGGCGGAAGCCGACGCAGCCGCAGTGCGCCGCCGGCGCCCGCACCGAGCCGGCGGTGTCCGTACCCAGCGACGCCGGCGTCAGCCCGGCCGCCACGGCCGCGCCCGAGCCGCCGCTCGAGCCGCCGGGCACCATGCGCGTGTCGTAAGGATTACGGACCTGGCCGAAGGCGATGTTGGCGCAGGTGCCGCCGGCGGCCATCTCGTGCATCCCGACCTTACCGGTGACGACG
This sequence comes from Caulobacteraceae bacterium, assembly GCA_036490095.1. GTDB lineage: Bacteria > Pseudomonadota > Alphaproteobacteria > Caulobacterales > Caulobacteraceae > Acaudatibacter. The sequence continues at coordinate 38,058 of DASXEN010000074.1, read as the reverse complement.
ACGCCGAGGTCGATGAGGCGCTGGATCAGCGGGGCGTTGGCGCGGGGCCGGTTGCCCTGAAAGCCCGGCGTGCCCGCCGTGGTCGCGTAGCCGGCCACGTCGATATTGTCCTTGATCGACGCGGGAATGCCCGCGATGGCCGATTTCGAGACTTTGGCGTTGGCGGCGGCCTCGCGGACAGCCTCCTCATCCTGCTGGGTATAGGCGTTGAGCACTGCCCAGCGCGCCTGCCAGGCCAGCAGCGCATCGACATATTCGAGCGGGCTGAAATCGCGGGCCACCAGTCCGGCCCGCGCCTCGCGCACCGAGAGCTCGTGCAGGGGCGCGCCGGCAGGTCGCCGAGTCGCCGTCTCGCCGGACATCGCCATTAGCCTAACCCGCTCCAGCGGCCCCTGCACTGCCCGTCCCTCGGGGCTGAAAGCTGTACACAGCACACAGGATTCCACAAGTGCGGTAGCCGGCCCGTGGCGCAACAACCGCGCACGTGGCGCGGCCCTTGCACCGAGGGCGATTGCCGTAGCGAGAGAGCGCCCGCTCTCTGCACAAATGTGTGCCGTAAGTGTCGCAATTCACCGCAAACGCGACGTGCGCGTTTGTCAGGATGCTGTGTGCAGTGTACAGTCCTCAATGCCTGTAGTCTGCAGGGAGCAGCAGCAGGTTTGGCCTCGGGACAGGGGCCGGTAAATGAGGGGGCTAGCATGCAATACAAGCGTGCAGTGTTGGCGGGCGCGAGCGCCCTGGCGCTGTTGAGCTTCGCGGGTGTGGCAATGGCGGACACTGCCGCCGCGGCCCCGCCCGACACCTCGACCATGGTTCAGGAGGTGACGGTCGAAGCGACTCGCCGCGAGGCGGTGGACACCATGAAGGTGCCGCTGGCGGTCGACGCCTACGCGGGCAAGACGCTGAAGATGCTCGACATCACCAGCGAGAGCGACCTGTCGAAGCTCGACCCGTCGCTGAACATCCAGACCTTCGGCCCGGTGGAAGAGCGGATCATCATCCGCGGCGTCTCCTCGATCGTCGGATCGACGACGGGGGTCTACCTCGACGAAACGCCGCTGCAGGGCGGGTTCAACGCCGACATTCCCGGCGACAATATCCCGACCCTCGGCCTGCACGACATCGACCACGTCGAAGTGCTGAAGGGACCGCAGGGCACGCTCTTCGGCGCCGGCTCGATGGACGGCACGCTGCGCGTGGTGACCGTCCAGCCCAACCTCGAGAACTACAGCGCCTGGGTGCAGGGCGAAGTCGCCGGCGTCACCCACGGCGACACGCTGTTCGACGGCTCCGGCGGGGTCAACATCCCCATCGTCAAGGACACGCTGGCGATGCGTATCAACGTCTGGGGCACGGACGGCGGCGGCTACATCAACCAGGTCATCAGCGGCCACACCCTCTTCCACGTCAACGACACCGAGCAGTGGGGCGTCAGGGGCGAAGTGCTCTGGAAGCCGAGCGACAACTTTTCGCTGCTGGGTACGGCCAACTACCAGAACACGCGGGTCAACGGGGCCCAGTACTCGACGCCCTTCATCGGCGGCCTGGTCGCGCCGGCCTCGCCGTGGGTGGGGCCCTATTCGCAGTGGACCAACGTGCAACCGTCGCAGGAGCCCTACTACCAGGACTTCCAGCTCTATTCGCTGACGGCGAAATACGATCTGAGCTTCGGCCAGATCATCGACAATGTGTCCTACGGCTATAAGGACGAGTTCGACGCCAACGACACCAGCCCGCAGGATTGCAGCTACAACATCTGCGAAGGCACCGGCGCCTTCCTGCCGACGGTGTACACCGCCCACCCGTCCTACTGGTACGGGACCGACGATCTGCGTTTCGTGTCAAACTTCAAAGGCCCGGTCCAGATCGTCGTGGGCGGCTACTACCAGCACGACCATACGAGCTACGACGGCTCGGTCATGAATGTGGATCGCGCCACCGGGCTGGCGCCTTGCTACTCCTGGAACTGGTGCGGGGCCGCCGGGCTGATCAAGCCGGGCCCGAACGGCGTTTCGCCGTTCGTGTTCGACGACACCCAACCCAGCAACGAGGTCCAGTTCGCCAACAACGAACGCGAAACCACCGACCAGGCGGCCTTCTACGCCCAGGCCGACTGGAAGATCCTGCCAACCCTGACCGCGACGGTGGGTTTCCGCTATTTCAGCGCCAAGGTCGACGACGAGCTGATCACTCAGCAGAACATCGCCCCCGGCGCGGTCCCTTACGGGTTCGACTGCGGCTATGTGCTGGGTTGCGTGACCAAGCCTTACGTCTCGACGCAGGCCAACGGCTCGCAAACCTCGCCGACTTACAACTTCTCGCTCCTGTGGCAGACGACGCCGGACGTCAGCTTCTATGCTCGCGCTGCGTCAGGCTTCCGCCTCGGCGGGGTCAACCAGGAGGCGACCATCGCCTCCCAGACCGGCACCCCGATCCCGTTCTTCTACGGCTCCGACAGCCTCTGGGACTACGAAGGCGGGGTGAAGGCCTACCTCTTTGATCGCAGTCTCTTCGTCGCCGCCACGATCTTCTACATCGATTGGAGCAACGAGCAGGAGGAAGGGGTCGCGCACGGCACTTACGACTACATTCTGAACGCCGGCAAGACGACGACCGCCGGCCTGGAGTTCGACACCACCTGGCGCGCGACGCCGGAACTGACCTTCTCCGGCGGCTTCACCTATGTCGACGCCAAGCTGGCCTCCGACCTGCCAGCCAGCGTCGTCAGCGCCGGGACGCCCGGCTCCTCCGGCGACCCGATGCCGTTCGTGCCACACTGGCAGGCGACGGGGCAGGCGGAGTACGAGCATCCGCTCACCGATCGGTTCACCGGCTACGGCCAGCTCGACTTCTCGTACCACGGCGGCTCGTTCACGGCGTTCGAGCCCGGAACCGCGCTCAGTGGGCCGGACTACGACACCGCGATCCCGGCCTATTGGCTCGTCGACCTGAAGGCGGGTGTCCGCTGGGACAAGTATGACGCCAGCATCTTCGTCCGCAACGTCGGCAACACTTACGCCTGGGTAGGCGCCAATCCGGGCGTCGGCGGGGACTTCGTCTACACTGCGCCCCCTCGGACCATCGGGGTCCAGTTCTCGGCGCACTACTGAGTACGAGCGGGCCGGGGTTCTCCCCGGCCCGCTTTTCTTTGTTCGCGGGGGGAAAAGGCATGCGCCGACAGTTCATCGACCGAATCGGGCGCTGCGGCGCCGGCATTCTCGGCGCCGCGTTGACGGCGCTGGCAGGGCCGTCGCTCGCGCAGGCGCAGACCCCCGCCAAGGCGCAGGTGGACGCCAACCTCTCGGCCCGGATGCCGTGCGAGGCGCTGGCCAAGGAAGACTTCACCCACGTCCCCGACGCGCCCGCGGCCATCCTGTCGGCCAAGGTCGTCGCGGCCGCCGGCGGCACGGCCGAGTACTGCGACGTCACCGGCTACGTCCTGCCGCAGATCCAGTTCGAACTGCGGCTCCCAACCCACAGCTGGAACGGCCGCTACTTCCAGGTCGGCTGCGGCGGCTACTGCGGCGTCGTCAGGATCCAGGATTGCGGCCCCGAGCTGGCGCAGAACTTCGCGGTGGCGGCCGACAACATGGGCCATGTCGGCGACATCCTGCACAATCCGCTGTTCGCAGCCGACCCGGACCTGCGCCGCGACTACGGCCGCCGTTCCACCCATGTCACCGCCGTGATCGCCAAGACGGTGGTCGAGCGCTTCTACGGCGCCCGGCCCGCCTGGTCCTACTTCCGCGGATGTTCGACGGGCGGCCGCGAAGGGCTGATGGAGGCCGCCTGGGCACCGGACGACTTCGACGGTATCGTCGCTGGCGATCCGGCCTTCGCCGGGCGCCTCGGCGCGATCGCCAACGTCTGGGACGCCCAGCACCTGCTGCACGCCGACGGCACGCCGGTGATCCCCACCGACAAGCTGATGGTGCTGCACCGGGCGATCCTCGCCGCCTGCGACGGCCTCGACGGGCAGAAGGACGGCATCCTCAGCGACCCCCGCGCCTGCCACTTCGACGTCGCCAGCATCGAGTGCAAGGGCGGCGGCGCGGGCGCCGACTGTCTCAGCCACGAGCAAATCCTCGCCGCCAAGGCGGTCTACGACGGGCCGCGCAACAGCCGCGGCGAGCGGCTCTATCCGGGCGGCTCGATGTTCGGGGCCGAAGCGTCCTGGGGCACGTCGGTCGACGCCCACAGCCTGGGGATCGACTCGCTGCGCTTCCTGGAGCTTTGGCCCAACCCGGCGCCCAGCTACAGCTATCGCGATTTCAACTGGGATACCGACCCGCCGAAAGTGCGGGCGGCGCTGGCCGAGTACGACCCGGTGCCGCCGGGCGAAGCGCCCAACCTGACCGCCTTCGAGCACCGCGGCGGCAAGCTGATCGCCTACCACGGCTGGGCCGACGGCGGCGTCTCGCCGATCAACACCCTCGACTACTACAGCCAGGTGGGGCACCGGCAGGGCGGCATGGCCAAGGTGCGGAGCTGGTTCCGGCTCTTCATGGTGCCCGGCATGTTCCATTGCCGCGGCGGCGATGCGCCCAACACCTTCGACTTCATGCCGGCGATCATGGCCTGGGTAGAGAAGGGCGTCGCGCCCGACGCCGTGGTCGCGACCCAGAAGGATACGAGCGGCCGGGTGGTTCGCCAGCGCCCGCTCTACGCCTATCCCGAAACTGCCGCCTACAACGGTTCGGGCGACCTGAACCAGGCTGCCAGCTGGCACGCCGCCACGCCGGCGGCGATGCCGGACGACCGCGTCGCCTGGATCTGGGGCCCGGCGGTGGACGCCGCGCACTGACCATGCAGTATGCAGTAACGGGTGTCGGAGGGGTGCGAGTTGGATAGCGCCGCGAGCGTCGGGGCGAGCGCCCTGCCCGGTCAGGCGCAAGCCGGCCTCGGCCGCATGGCCTGGTTCATGGTCTGGATGTCGATGCTGGGCACCATGTGCTGCTCGACATCGGTGATCCTGGTCAACGTCGGCGTGTTCATGAAGCCGCTGGGCTCGGCCCTGCACTGGAGCCGCGGCGACATCGCCCTGTCGCTCTCGATCGGGGCCATCTCGATGGCCATCGCCAACCCCTTCGTGGGCCGGCTGATCGACCGCTTCGGCGTGCGCCCGGTGCTGATCGCCTCGCTGATCGGCTACGGCGTCGCCACCGCCTGCATCCCGTTCATGATCGGGGTGATGGGCCTGCCCGGGCTCTATGTCGGCTACGCCATCATCGCCAGCGTGGGCGCAGGGTCGAACGTGATCGCCTATGTGCGCGTGCTCTCGGGCTGGTTCACTGGGCCGCTGAACAGCCAGCGCGGCTTTGCGCTGGGCGTCTCCTCCGCCGGCGTGCCGCTGGGCTCGACCATCAGCGGGCCGCTGGGCGTGCTCTTGATCCAGCATTTCGGCTGGCAGGGCGGCTACTGGGGGCTGGCGCTGATGCCGATGCTGCTCGGCCTGCCGATCGCCATCTTCGGCATCCGCATGGCGCCCGACGACACCGGCGCCGCGCAAGCCGTCGGCGCGCCGGCCCGCGCCGAGCCGGCCGGCCACACCATCCTGGAAGCCATGGCGACGCGGCCATTCTGGCTGATGATCGGCGTCGTGCTCCTGATGTCGAGCTGCCTGCAGGGCATCGGCATCCACACCGCCCCGCTGCTCTCCGACCGCGGCCTGAACCCCGAGCAGCTGGCCCTGGTGCTGGGCATCAACGGCGTGCTGGGCATCGTCGGGCGCGTCGGCGCCGGCTACCTCTTCGACCGCTTCTTCGCGCCCTGGGTCTCGGTGGGCATCTTCGGCATTGCCGCGGCGGCGTCCTTCGCACTGGTGGGCATACCGGGCATCGTCATCGCCGTGTCGGCGACCATGCTGGTGACGCTCGGCAGCGGCGCGGAGTCGGACTTTGTCGGCTACCTGGTCGGCCGCTATTTCGGGCTGAAGGCCTACGGGGTGATCTTCGGCGTGATCTACGGCATGTTCATGGTCGGGATTGCGCTTGGCCCCTACCTCTTCGGCCTCGCCTTCGACCACTTCGGCAACTACCGGATCCCCTTCACCATCGCGGGCATCGGCCTCGCCCTGCTCTGCGTGCTGCTGGTGCTGATGCCGCGCTTCCCGCCGGAAGAAGAGGGGGCTTGAGGTCCACGGTCCCCCTGAAGTGTCATCCCGGCCGGAGCGAAGCGGTAGCGAAGCGGAGAGCCGGGATCTCTTCAGTGCGGCGCCCGGACGAGGTCCCGGATAGCCCGCTTCGCGGTCTTCCAGGATGACAAACTTGGGGAAGGCTAGGCTGCCGCCGGCGCTTTGGCGAAGCTGTCCAGGTAGCTCAGCAGCAGCGGGTTGAAGGCTTCGTGCGCCTCGAAGTAGCACGAGTGGCCGGCGCCCATGATCATCTCGAAGCGCGAGCCGGGCACGCCCTCGTGCATCACTCGCACCAGGTGCGGGGGGCAAAGCACGTCGTGCTCGCCGACCACGAACATCACCGGCGCGCCACTGGCGGCCAGCATCTGCGGCGTCCACTTCGCCTGCGCCCCCTTCAGCGTCTTGCGGGTGACGCTATTGAAGCTGGCGATCTGCAGATAGAGGTAGGTGCTCTCCGGATCGTCGGCGCGGATCGCCGGCCCCAGCACCCGCTCGGCCTGGGTCAGGTCGGCGTTCTTGGTATTGAGCGCCGCCATGTCGTCGGCATGGGGCTGGGGCAGCACCACGCCGGCCAGCGAATCGCAGTGCACCAGCGCCGTCACCCGCTCGGGGAAGCGGCAGGTGTAGCCGGCGCAGGCGCCGCCGCCCATCGACTGGGCGACCAGGAAGGCCTTGTCCAGCTTCAGCTCGTCCATCAGCCGCGCCAGGTCGTCGACATAGCCGGAGGCGCCGATGCCCTCGACGTCGTTGGAATTCCCAAAGGCGCGGTGATCGATGGCGATGACGCGGAAGCGCTTCGAGAGCGTCGGGACCTGGTTGAACCAGCTGGCGTGATTGCCGCCGACCCCGTGGGCCAGCACCACGGCCGGGCCCTCGCCAACGTCTTCGTAGTAGAGCTGGCTGGCGCCTGAAGTGATGTAGGGCATGTGCGAAGACCTCCCGAGCTAACGGCGCCGACGTCTTACCGCGCAACACCCCATACCGGATACTGCATGCAGAAAATTTCGTGGTCAGGCGACTGCCGAAAGCTTAGAATTGGACAAAGGCGGGGCGTCCGGGGTCCTCAATCGAGGGTGGCGCCGGACGACCCTCGCCGCCCATTTGCGGGCCGGCGTGCGAGTCAGTATACACCCGGCCGCTCAGCTCATGCCCCTGTGACGCAGGGGCCCGGAGAAGACTGGATGGCGCGCGCCGCGAGAGTTGTCGTGCAGGTCGAACGCCTGCGGGATCAGGTCTACCAGCTCATCCGCGAGGGGCTGAAATCGGGCGAGCTGAAACCCGGCCAGCGGCTGGTGGAGGTCGAGCTGGCCGAGCGCTACGGCGTCTCGCGGACCCCCGTCCGCGAGGCCCTGTTCCAGCTCACCCGCGGCGGCTTTCTCGACAGCACCGAGCGCGGCTACTCGGTGCCGATCTACAGCGAGAAGGACGTCATCTACCGGCTCGAGGTGAAGCGCCTGCTGATCCCCGCGGTCACGGGGCACGTCGCGCGCACCGCTACCGCCCTGCAGATCAAGCGGCTGACCAAGCTGCACGAGGCGGAAAAGGCGGCGCACGCGGCTGGCAATGTCGAGAAGTTCGTCGAGGCCAACCACGAGTTCCGCACCGAGACCCATCTGATCTGCGAGAACAAGCTGCTCTCGCGCTGCCTGATCATGATGGAAGACCAGTTCGAGACGGCGCGCAGCCGCATCCACCAGCTGGAAGTGAACCGCCGGCTCTCGATCGACCACAACGGCCGCCTGCTGGCCGCCATCGCCGCGCACGACCCGGCCGCGGCCGTGGCCGAAGAGCGCGCCTTCCTCGACTTCCTCGACGGTTACTACGCCGAGCACGCGCCTGTTGGATAACCTGCTCCCGGCGGGAGAAGGATATCCTCAGCCGCCTGTATCGGGCCTGAAAGTCGCATAGCGCGGTGACCAGACGTAGGCCGCGAGGCGCGCGTCGAGCTCCGCGTCATTCATCCGCGCGGCGACGCCATCGGCCTGCGCCTGCCTCGCCACCGCCCGCGCCACCGCCAACGCCACCGGCCGCAACTCGCTGACCGAGGGCAGCAGGCAGGCGTCCTTGTCGGTGCGCGTCGGCGAGAGTTCGGCCAGGGCGCGGGCGGCGGCCATCATCATCTTGTCGGTGACCCGGTGGGCGCGCGCCACGATCAGGCCGAGGCCAACGCCAGGGAAGATGTAGGAGTTGTTGGTCTGGTCGATGGTGATGGTGCGGCCGTTCCATTCGACCGGTGCGTAGGGGCTGCCGGCGCCGATCAGGGCGCGGCCCTCGGTCCATTCGAGCAGCTGCCGCGGTGTCGCCTCGCAGCGCGAGTTGGGGTTGGAGAGCGGGAAGATCACCGGCCGCGCGGCGCCGGCGGCCATGGCGCGGATCACCGGCTCGGTGAAGGCCGCCGCCTGGCCGGAAACGCCGATCAGCACAGTGGGCCGGGCGTTGACCGCCACGTCCAGCAGGGAGATCTGGCCCGGATCCTCCAGCTTCCAGCCCTCGACCGCCTCGGGCGGCTGGGCGAAAGGGCTCTGGGCCTCGGTCAGCCCATTCATGCCCTGAAGCAAGAGCCCGTCGCGGTCGACCGCGTAGAAGCGCCGGCGCGCGGCAGCCTCGTCCAGCCCCGCATCGATCATCGCCTGCAGCAGCAGGGCGGCGATGCCACAGCCGGCCGAACCGGCGCCCAGCAGGGCGATGCGCTGCTGGGTCAGCGGCGTGCCGGTGACATTGATCGCCGCCATCAGGGCGCCGGCGGCGACGGCGGCAGTGCCCTGGATGTCGTCGTTGAAGGTGCAGAGCCGGTCGCGATACTTGTCGAGCAGCCGATGCGCGTTGGAACCGGCGAAATCCTCCCACTGCAGCACCACGTTCGGCCATCGCTCGATGACCGCGGTCACGAACGCCTCGACGAAGGCGTCGTAGTCCTCGCCGGTCACCCGGGCGTGGCGCCAGCCGACGTAGATCGGATCGTCGAGCAGGACCTGGTTATTGGTGCCGACGTCGAGCAGCACCGGCAGGGTCTCGGCAGGATGGATGCCGGCGCAGGCCGTATAGAGCGACAGCTTGCCGATCGGGATGCCCATGCCGCCGGCCCCCTGGTCGCCCAGCCCCAGGATGCGCTCGCCGTCGCTGACCACGATCACCTTGACCCGGTCGAAGCGCGGCGAGGCCAGGATATCGCGGATGCGATGCCGGTTGGGGTAGCTCAGGAAGACGCCGCGCGGCTTGCGCCAGATCTCGCTGAAGCGCTGGCAGCCCTCGCCCACCGTGGGCGTGTAGACCAGCGGCAGGGCCTCGCGCATGTTCTCCAGCAGCACCGCGTAGAAGAGCGTCTCGTTGGTGTCCTGCAGGTCGCGCAGGTAGGCGTAGCGCTCGAAGTCGGTCTGGAAGGCGCGCAACACCTTCAGGCGCCGCGACACCTGGTCGGAGAGCACGCCCACATGCGGCGGCAGGCAGCCGTGCAGGTCCAGCAGGTCGCGCTCTTCCTCGGTGAAGGCGGTGCCCTTATTGAGCAGCGGATTGCTGATCAGGGCGACGCCGGTCAGGTCGGTGAGGACGAGGTCTTCGGGCGGCTGATCCATGACGCTTCATAGCCTGAACCTGCCTCGCAGGGGACCCGTCGGGGAACCAGCGTGACCGCAAATGTCCCAAGTTGTTCCGGCCCGCCTGCTTGACCCAGCCTGGGCGATCCAGTGAGGTGGGGGCTGGTTTCAGCCTGCTTCGGAGGGTGCATGCGCTTTTGGTTGATCGCCCGGCCACTGGCTCTGGCGGCGCTGCTGCCGGCGCTGAGCGGGTGCGTGGCTCTAGGCTCGTTCGAGCAGCGCGCGACCACCTTCAACCGCAATGTCGCAGACACCCAGAACGTCGGCCTGCTGCTCAACCTGGCGCGCGCCAGCCGCGACGAACCGCTCTACTTCACCTCCACGTCAGGCGTGCACGGCTCGGGAAGCGAGGACTTCTCGCTCAACATCGGCGGCAGCGGCCCCGCTCCGCTCGACGGCAACACCGGGTCGAGCTTCGACACTGACGTCCTCAGTTCCAAGGACTTCTATTCCGGCATGCTGACGCCGCTGGGCCCGGCCGACGTCAACCTGTTGTTCAGCCAGGGCTATTCGCGCGAGATGGTGCTCTACCTGGTCGTCGACCGGCTGAAGGTGACCGATGTGAGCACCATGCAGCCGGGCCAGGATGACGCGAAGGAGCCGACCAGCGTCTACTTCAACGACCCGCGCAGCCCGAGCTTCGCCACCTTCAAGACCTTCGTCGACCAGGCCATGCTGCACGGCCTGACCACCGAGGTCACCTATCCGCCCGCGGCCGCCCCCGCGCCACTGGCGCAGGTCAGCAAGGACCAGGTCAACAACGTCAACGTCGTGGTGTCGGTGGCCCCCGATTCGGGGGGCGACGACGGGCCCTACGCCCGGCTCTGCTACGACCTGGCGCTGGCGACGCCCACCGCCAAGCTGGATTTCACCCCGGAGAGTCCCCTCTGCGGCGTGGTCGCCTCGGCGCAGGCGTCCGCCACCGCCGGCCCGGCGTCGATCGGGGTGAAGATCGGCGACAAGAAGTACGAGATCGTCGTCTACACGCGCTCGATCTTCGGCATCTTCAAATACCTCGGCGGGCTGATCGGGCGCGGCGAGACGGGCGCCGTGCAGCTGCACCACTATCCGCAGCTGGCGTCCGAGCAGACCTTCGATGGCCAGCTGCTGACGGTGGTGAGCTCGGGCGGCGACTGTTTCACCGCCGTGAGCTATCGCGGTCGGGACTACTGTGTCCCGAACCAGGGCGCCGACAACACCAAGGACATCTTCAACATCCTCGACGCCCTGCTGGCGCTGAAGACTTCGCCCGGCGACCTGCCCGCCACACCTACAGTCCGGATCACGCCTTAGGCGACCGGCCATGAACGCCGTGACGACGATCGATCCCAAGGACGCCCGCGATATCTACGGGTCGGTCGGGCTGAAGGTGACGCCCGCCGGGCCGGTGCTCGGGGCGGAGATCGCCGGCGTCGATCTGGAGCGGCCACTGTCGCCGGAGCTGGCGACGGCGATCCGCACCGCGCTTCTGCAGTACAAGGTAATCTTCTTCCGTGGGCAGAATATCAGCCACGAGGCTCACGTGGCTTTCGGGCGCAACTTCGGCGACCTGGAGGGCCACCCAGTGCTGCCGACCGTGCCCGGCCATCCGATGATCCTCGACCTCGTCGGCGTCGATGGCATCGTCTGGACCGACGCGACCATCGCGGGCGGCCGCGGGGCCGACAAATGGCACACCGACGTCACCTTCCGCGAGGCGCCCTCGATGGGCGGCATTCTCCGCGCCCGGGTACTGCCCGCGCTCGGCGGCGACACCCTCTTCTGCGACACCGCCGCCCTCTGGCGCGACCTGCCGGACCGGATGAAGGACCGCCTCGCCGCTCTGAAGGCCGAGCACGACATCCTGCAGAGCTTCGGCGGCCGGGTCAGCGACCAACAGCGCGAGGAGCTCACCCGCACCACCCCGCCGGTCGCCCACCCGGTGGTGCGCACCCACCCGGAGACCGGCGAGAAGGCGCTCTACGTCAACCGCACCTTCACCTCGCGCATCCTGGGCGTGGACGAAGGCGAAAGCCGCGAGCTGCTGCGCTATCTGACCAACCGGGTGAAGCAGCCCGAGTACCAGGTGCGCTTCCAATGGAGCCCGCACGCCATCGCCTTCTGGGACAACCGCGCCACCCAGCACTACGCCGTCCTCGACTACTGGCCCCACCACCGGGTGATGGAGCGGGTGACCGTGGTCGGCGAGCGGCCTTACTAGGTCCCCACCTTCAGCGGGCTGCTCAGGCCCTGCAGGGCGGCGATCACCGAGAGGGCGGTGATGCGGCCGGTGCCGGGCTTCTCCACCGAGGGGATGTTCTCGATGGTCATCTCGAAGCGGGCCGAGTCGGCATCGACCTTGATGGTGTGGGTGTTGCGCTCCAGCGCCGGGTCGGCCCAGATCTGCAGCTGAGTGCGGTCGGGGCCGACCCCAGCGAGGGCCAGGGCGGCGGCGACATTGACGTTGGCCGGGAAGCCCCGCGCCCCGTCGCGCGCCGAGCCGTCGAACAGCTTGGTGGGCTGGGTGAGCGCGTCCACGTCGACCCCGATCACCGCCAGGTGCGGCGCGCCGCGCAGCGACTTCGGCGGCTTGCGGGTGATCATGGTCACCGAGTGGATCTCGCCCAGCGCCGCGGCGCGCACCGCGTCCAGGCCCAGCAGGGCGCCGGTGGCCATGATGATCCGCCCGCCGTGAGCGCGGGCGCGCTCGACCACCTGCATGTGCTCGATCAGGGCCGCGGCGCTGACCGTGATCACCACCCGCCCGGCGTCCATCGCCGGCTCGACGATGCTGAGGAAGGCCGCGGTCGGCGCGCACTCGACGATCACGTCGCACATCGCCGCCAGCTCTTGCGACGAGACGACCGGGGCCTTGGCGCCCATCGCCGCCAGCGTGCGCTCGGCCTTGCCGGCGTCGCCGCTGGTGACGGCGGTCAGCTCCAGCCCCTCCATGCCGCTGGTCAGCCGGCCGGCCACCCGAGCCCCGATCACGCCCAGTCCGGCGATCCCCACCTTGCAGATCAATTTACACTCCCCCTAAAAGGTTCGGCCTCTAGAAGACCCCGGCGCCCGGTATCCAGCATCCCGTGTCAGCCGCTGCCTGCGGCGGAAAAGCGGTTGATGCGAGACCGACGCACGGTATACTGCATGCACTATGACCCAGACCGTTAGCCCGATCGATCTCGAACAGCAAATGCTTACTCGCCTCTGCGCCGCCGCCGACGTTCCCGCTCAAGGCGTCAAGCAGGTGGCGCCGGCCGGGCGCGACCAGGAATACGCGGTCTATCAGCTCGATGGAGAGTTCTACGCCAGCGACGACCTGTGCACCCACGCCATGGTGCCGCTGTCCTATGGCGAGGTCGAGGACGGCCAGATCTTCTGCCCGATGCACGGCGGCGCCTTCGACATCCGCACTGGCAAGGCCACCGCCCAGCCCTGCCGCCTGGCCCTGAAGATGTACAAGGTGGTCGTGGTCGACGGGGACCTCTTCGCGGATTTGGGGTGAGCGGATAGACGGACGTGCGCCACATTGGCTAACTCAACGCGAGTGGTTGAGAGGCTCGCAATGTCGATGTGCGCGGAGATCATAGCAGTCGGCCGTTTCCGCGCGGAGCTGGTCCCGTGGCTGGAGTATCCAGAAGCGCTGTACGCCGATACGAAAGTAGGCGCACCTGTGGTCAAGGTTATATTCGGCATTGCTGAGGGATCAACTGCAAGCATCCGCTTTGCACAGTTGGTCGGCATTGATGACGCCTGGGACTTCAACCAGCACAAGATTGACCCGACGCAAATCGATTTCGCGGCTCTTGAGACCTTTCTCAAGTCGCTTTCAGGCTGGGTAGAGGGGGACTACCTAGCCGATCTGCAAACCCTTGAGAGGTTCGCCGGCGCGGGCTTCGATCTCTATTTCCTGCCCAATGGCTAGGTCCGATCTGGGTTCAGACGAGCGCGGTCAGTGCCACGGTCGGGTCCGCCAGTGCGCCCAGATCGGCGGGTTGCGGCCCGCCGATCAGCTTGCGGGCGGCGCGCAGTTCGCGGGTCGAGTTGATGGCGCTGACGCCGGCGACGCGTCCGCCGGCCAGGTGGAAGACCAGGAACTTGCCGGTAGCCGGGTCGCCGCGGACCACGTCGGTCTCGCCGATCGGATCACCGACGATCTGCAGATTGATGTCGTACTGGTCGGACCAATAGGAGGCGGCCTCGCCGTATTCGTCGCCAGGCGCCACGAGGGCGCGGCCGACGTGCTCGCCATGCACAGCGGCATGGTTCCAGGTCTCTTGGCGGTCGTGGCGGCCGTGCAGGGCGTTGAAGTGGGTGGCGACCTCGCCGGCGGCGAAGATGGCCGGGTCGGCCGTGGCGCCGTGGGCGTCGACCACGACGCCGCCACCGCGCACCTCCAGCCCGGCCGCCTCGGCCAGCTCGACATTGGGCAGCACGCCCACGCCGACCACCACGAGGTCGGCCTCGACGGTCTCGCCGGTGGAGAGCCGCAGGCGCATTGCCGCGCCCTCGCCACCCTCGACCGCGGCGACAGTGACGCCGAGCCGCAAGGCGACGCCCTCGGCGCGGTGGCGTCGCTCGAAATAGCCGGAGACCGGCGGCGAGGCGGTGCGCGCCATCGGCCGGCCCGCGGCCTCGATCACGGTCACCTCACAGCCGCGCTGGCGCGCCGAGGCTGCGACCTCCATGCCGATGACCCCACCGCCGATGATGGCCACCCGGGCCCCCGGCGTCAGCGCTGAGCGCAGGGCGAGCGCATCGTCGAGGCCGCGCAGGTAGTGCACGCCGGGCGCGCCGGGCGGCAGCATGTCCAGCGGACGCACCCGCGAGCCGGTCGCCAGCACCAGCTGGTCGTAGGCGAGGCGCTCGCCGCCGGCGAACACCACCTTGCGCGCCGCCCGGTCGATCGCCTCCACCCGCTGGTCCAGCCGCAGCTCGACGTGCAGCTCTTCCAACGCTTCCGCGGGCGACAGGGCGATTTTGTCCTCGTGGCCCTCGGTTTCCAGCACGGCCTTGGACAGCGGCGGCCGGTCGTAGGGCGCGTGCGCCTCCTCGCCGACCAGGATCACGCGCCCACCAAACCCGGCGCCGCGCACCCCCTCGGCCACCCGCAGCCCTGCGAGGCCCGCGCCAACGATTACCACCGTCTGTTCTGTCATCGATGTATACAGTATGCGATGGCTATGGGTGCGTCAACGACCCGAGCCTTGCGACTGCTTGGCCACGGGCATGGGCTTGGCCTAGAAGGCGCGGCATGACGGCGATGGACGCAGTGGTGCTGGCGGGCGGACGCGGGACGCGGCTGGCGCCGCTGACCGTGACCGTGCCCAAGCCGCTGCTGCCGCTGGGCGAACGGCCGATCATCGACATATTGATCACCCAGCTGGCCGCCGCGGGGGCGGCGCGGGTCTTCGTCTGTCTCGGCTACCTCGCGCCGCTGATGCAGGCCTTCCTCGGCGACGGATCGCGCTGGGGCGTGGCCATCCACCCGGTGATCGAGGCCACGCCGCTGGGCACCGCCGGCGCCCTGCGCACTATCGAAGGTCTGTCGGACGACTTCTTCGTGGTCAACGGCGACACCCTGACCGATCTTGACTTCAAGTCCCTCGCCACCGCCCACCGAGCCGCCGGCGTCGCCGCAACCCTCTTCACCCCCTGGGTCGACGAGCGGGTCGACTATGGCGTGGTCTCGATGACCGAAGCCGGGGCTCTGACGGAGTACCTGGAGAAGCCGCGGCGCGGCTACCACGTCAGCTCGGGCGTCTATGTGCTCTCGCGGCGCATCCTGCCGCTGATCCCGCCGGCCGGGCCCTACGACATGCCGGACCTAATCCGCGCCGCGATGGCTGGCCAGCACGGGGTGCTCGCCCATACCGCGGGCGCCTACTGGAAGGACATCGGCCGCCTCGACCACTATGAGGCCGCGACCCGCGACTTCGAGGCTGATCCTGGCCGCTTCCTTCCGGCGCGATGCGCGTCCTGATCACCGGCGCCGGCGGCTTCCTGGGCGGCGCCCTGGCGCGGCGGCTGGCGGGCCGAGCGGACACGCAGGTGATCGCCAGCACGCGGGCGGCGGTCGACCTGACCGACGCGGCGTCTATCCGTCGCGCCGTCGGCGAAGCGGCGCCCGATATCGTGGTCCATGCGGCCGGGCGCAGCTATGGCGCGGCGCAGGCCGTGCGCGACGACAACGTCACCGCGACGGCTAACCTGGTCGAAGCGCTCGAAGCCACGGCGCCAGCCGCGCGGCTGATCCTGCTGGGCTCGGCGGCGCAGTACGGCGTCTCGCAGACTTGCCAGCCCTGGTGCGAGAGCGACCCTGCCCTCCCCGCCGGCGCGTACGGCGCCGCCAAGCAGGCGGCTGAAGCACAGGCTTTCGCCTCGGGCCTGAGGGTGACGGCGCTGCGGCTCTTCAACGTGGTGTCGACCTCGCCGCAGGGCGAGCAGGTGTTCGACAGTTTCCTGCGCCGGGCCGCCGCCGCGCCGGCGGGGCGAGTGCGGATGGGACCGCTTGGCGCCGTGCGCGACTTCGTGGCCGCGGACGATGTGCTCGCCGCGATCGAACGGGTGATTGACCGCGCGGTCTGGGGCGAGACGATCAACGTCTGCACCGGCGTCGGGCGCACCGTGCGCAGCCTGCTGGAGGCGACGGCGGCGGCGATCCCGGGCGGGGTGCGCATCGAAGAGGATGACGGCCCGGCGGGCCTGCCGTGGTCGGTCGGCGATCCGGGCCGCTGCGAGGCGCTGCTGGGCCTGCGGCCCTCGAGCGACATGACCTCCATCGTGCAAGGCGCGGCGGCGTGGGTCGTGGCGCAGGCGAAAGGCGGGGCCGATGCTAGATCCCGCGCTTGAAGACGAGGGGCTGGGGCGCTCCGCCTTCTCCGAGGCGCTGGACGCGGACTGGGCGGCGCGGTCGCCCGAGGTGGCGGCGCAGATCGGCGGAGCCCGGGTGCTGGTCGCCGGCGCGGCGGGCACCATCGGCGCGGCGGCCGTGCGCGCCCTGCTGCCGATGGCCCCGGCGCAACTGGAGCTGGTCGACCTCGACGAGAATGGCCTCGCCCGCCTCGCCCGTGACATCCGCAGCCGCGGTCAGGGCGCGGGCGTGGCGATCGGCTTCAACGCTCTCGACTTCGCCGGCTGGCCCGGCCTGGCGCTGGCCGAGGCGACCGGCCCGTTCGACCTGGTGCTCGACTTCGCGGCGGTCAAGCACGTGCGCTCGGAGAAGAACCTCTTCACCCTGCTGCACATGCTCGACGTCAACGTGGTGCGCCAGCAGCGCTTCGCGGCCCACCTCGCGGCGCGGGGCCTGGCGCGGCGGCTGTTCGTGGTCTCCACCGACAAGGCCGCCGACCCGGCCAGCTTCATGGGCGCGACCAAGCTGTTGCTGGAGGCGGTGGTGTTCGCCGAGGCGGCGGCGGCCGGCGCCCCGGCGGCGTCGGCGGCGCGCTTCGCCAACGTCGCCTACTCCTCCGGCAGCCTGCTGGAGAGCTACCTGCAGCGCTTCGAGGCCGGCCAGGCGCTGGCCGCGCCGAAAGAGACGCGGCGCTACTTCATCTCCGCCCGCGACGGGGCGCGCATCTGCCTGCTGGCCCAGCTCGCCTGCGCCAGCGGCCGCATCGCCGCGCCGAAATTCGACCCGGCGTCGGGCGCGGTGGAGCTGGCCGAGACCGCCGCGGCCTTCCTGGCCAGCCGCGGCCGGCGGGCGGTGTTCGTCGAGGATGCGGACGCGGCGGCGGCGCTGGCCGCGCGGGGCGGGCCCGACTATCCGGTGTTGCTGACGGCGCGCGACACCGCCGGCGAGAAGGAGGTCGAGGTCTTCCACGGCGCGGGCGAGACCATCGAGCCGCTGAATCTCGCCGCGCTGGAGGCGCTGCGGCCGGCGCCGGTCGACGCGGCGGCGCTGGCGGCGGCGGTGGCCGCGCTCGGCGACTTCGTCGGCGGCGTGCGGCGGGCGAGCCTGGCGGACGTCGAGGCGGTGATCCGCGGCGTGCTGCCCGGCTTCGCCCACGTCGCCGCCGAGGCCGGGCTGGATGACCGAATCTAGCCCACAGCGTCGCGTCGCCCTGGTGATCTTCCGCCTGGCGCCGGCCGGCGGCCTGGAGCAGCACTGCCTGCGGCTGGCCGCGATCCTGTGCCGGCGCGGCGCGGCGGTGACGCTGGTCACCACGCGGGCGCCGGACGGACCCCTGCCCGAGGGCGCGGCGCTGGAGCTGGTCGCCGCGCGGGGCTCGTCGAACCACGGCCACCTCGCCGCCTTCGCCGCCGACGCCGCCCGCGCCGTCGCCGGCCGGTTCGAGCGCGCCGTCGCCTTCCACGCCATCCCGGGCTTCGACGCGATCTTCGTCGCCGACCCGTCCCGCTCACGCCCGGCCGGGCTGCGCGCGCTGCTGCCGCGCTACCGCGCCTATGCGGCGCTGGAACGAGCGGCGCTGGCGCCCGACGGCGCGCAACTGGTGCTGACCCTATCCGGCGCCCAGCGCGAGGCCTTTCTCGCCAACACCGGCGCCGCGCCCGAGCGGCTGGCGCTGCTGCCGCCGACGGTCGACCGCAAGCGCGCGGCGGCGCCGCCGACGCCGGCGCAGAAGGTTGCGGCGCGCGGCCGCCTCGGCCTGCCGGGGGCGGGGCCGGTGTGGCTGTGGATCGGGCTGCAGCCGCAGACCAAGGGGCTGGACCGGGCGCTGGCGGCGCTGGCGGGCGTCCCGGAGGCGCGGCTGATCGTCTGCGGCCTCGATCCGAAGAGCCGCGCCGGCGCGGCGATGGCGGCGCTGGCCGAGCGGCTGGGCGTCGCGTCGCGGACCGCCTGGCTGGGCTTTGCGAGCGAAGGGACGCTTGCCGACGCCTTCGCCGCCGCCGACCTGCTGCTGCATCCCTCCCGCGCCGACGTGACCGGCACGGTGATCCTGGAGGCGCTGGCGGCCGGCCTGCCGGCCATCACCACCGCGGTCTGCGGCTACGGCGAGCACGTCGTCGCGGCGGACGCCGGCGCCGTGCTGCCCGAGCCGTTCAGCGCCGCCGCCCTCAGCCGCGCGCTCGCCGGCGCGACGCCGGACGCGCTCGCCCGCTGGTCGGCCAACGCTGCCGCCTACGCCAGCCGTGACGCGCTCTACAGCGGCCTGGAGCGCGCTGCCGACCTCATCCTGGCTGCCGCGCCCCGATCCGGTCCCTGAGCCTGCGGGTGAGCCGCACCAGCCGCCGTCCCGCCTGCCGCATCCCGAACCCCGGCGAGGCCAGCACGTCGGCGGCCGCGACGCCGGCCTCGGCGCGCGGCGCGCCCAGCACGTCGCGCAGCACCTCCACCCGCCCGAGGCCGTTGAAGCGCAGCTCCAGCGCGCCGGCGAGGCGGCCGCGCATCTCGGCGCGCCACTCGTGGTCGTCGACGCGGCGGGCGGCGTCCGCCAGGCCCTGCTCGCCGATCCGCAGCACCCCCTCGGCCTCGCCCCAGCCCTCGTAGGCCGGCTCGTCCGCCACCACGGGCACGGCGCCCAGGTAGCCGGCGACGACCACCGCCGTCGGGCACTTGTACGGCGCGTTGGCGGTGGCGCCGGCCGGATGCAGCAGCAGGTCTGGCGCCTCGTCGCGCCAGCGGCGGATGAACTGGCGGAACGAGCGCTGCATCGGCATCCGCACGATCTCGGCGTCCGGCAGCGCCTGGCGCAGCACGCCCGCCGCCGCCTCGCTGGCCACCAGCCGTAGCGGCCGCTGGGCGCCCAGCGCCCGCAGCTGCGCCAGCGGCCCGCCCTCCAGGCCGCCCAGGCGGAAGTCGCCGCCCGCCAGCGCGATGGTCAGCCTGCCGCGCGGCAGGCGCAGCGGCCGCGGGACCAGCGGCGGGTCCAGCGCCGGACCCCACACCCGCTGGCGCGGATGCAGCGGCGCCAGCGCCGCGGCCAGCGCGGGCGTCGAGGCCCAGAGCTCGGCCGCGCCCGCGAGCGCCCGGCGCATCCGCGCGGCGGTGTAGAAGCCGGCGCCGGAGGCCTCGACCTGCAGCGCCAGGAAGTTGTCGTCGGTGAAGTAGACGAAGGGCACGCCCGCCCGGCGCAGGAAGTCGATCACCCCCTCGTCCCAGAACCGGTGCAGCTCGCGCACCAGGATCACCAGGTCGGCGCCGGCCAGGTGCGGCGCGTCGACGCCGAGGTCGGTGAGCGGGCGAAAGCCGACGTCGAGCTCGTCCTGCGCTTCCAGCACGTCGAAGTAGAGGCTGGTCGAGACCTCGATCTGGCCGAGGACCCGCACCCGCGGGCGGCCGTCAGTGGTGGGCGGGGCGAAGCCGGGGCAGGGCGGCTCGCCTGGCAGGCGCGCGCGGCGGCGCACCGTCACCGGAACCCGGGCGAAGCCGGCCTCGACCGACATCCGCCGCACCAGCTCGCGCCACCAGCCATCGCCGGCCGGCAGGCCCTCCGCCGCCGCCTCGAGCACGTGGCGCCACGCGGCGAGGCCGCCGGGCGCGATCAGCTCGGCGAAGCGCAGGCTCTCGACGTTGCGCTCGTGCGAGCGGCAGCGGCGGCCGCGCCAGGCCGGGTCGGCGGCCAGGCCCTTCGCCTCCAGCACGAACACCGAGGCGCCGTGCCCGTCCTCGGCGGCGGCGCGCAGGTCGCGCAGCGCCGAGCGGCCGAAGTCGGCGTCGGGCGTCAGCACCAGGATCAGGTCGTCCTGGCACCGCCGCACCGCGTCGGCGAAGGCCGGCGCCAGCGTCGCGAACGGCCCTTCGACGCGGACGATCGCGGCGATCTCGCCGCGCGCCTGCGCCCGCTCGGCCGCAACCGGCGCGCGGTCGGCGGCCGAGGCGGCGAGCAGGACGACGGTGGTGGCGTGGGGCGGCGGCGCTGGCATCGGTGCGGCCGATCATGGCGTCGCGGCGGCCGATCGCCTAGAGCGTCGCTGCCCACCACCAGCAGCGAGCCCCCACCCGTGGCCGAGCCCGACCTCCTCACCCTCGCCGACATCGAGGCGGCGCGGGCCCGCATCGCCCCCTACGTGCGACGCACGCCGCTGCTGCGCGCCGACGTGCTGGACGAGGCGGCCGGCGGGCGGCTGGTGTTCAAGTGCGAGAACCTGCAGGAGATCGGCGCCTTCAAGGCGCGCGGCGCCGCCAACGCGGTGTTCTCGCTCAGCAATGCGGAGGCGGCGCGCGGCGTCGCCACCCACTCGTCCGGCAACCACGCCTCGGCGGTGGCGCGGGCGGCGAAGCTGCGCGGCATTCCGGCCTATATCGTGATGCCGCACGGCGTGGCGCGGCCGAAGGCGGCGCAGGTGGAGCGGCTCGGCGCGAAGATCACCTACTGCGAGCCGACGCTGGCCAGCCGCGAAGCCACCGCCGCCCGGGTGATCGCCGAGACCGGCGCGGTGATGGTGCACCCCTACGACGACCGCCGGGTGATGTCCGGCCAGGGCACGGTGGCGCTGGAGCTGCTGGAGGACGCCCCGGACCTCGACCTGGTGCTGACGCCGGTCGGCGGCGGTGGGCTGATCAGCGGAGTCTCGACCGCAGTAAAGGCGCTCAGGTCCTCAGCCCGGGTGATCGGCGTCGAGCCTGCCGGCGCCGACGACGCGGCCCGCTCGCTCGCCGCCCACCGGCTGATCCCGATGACCGCCCCCGCGACGATCGCCGACGGCCTGCGCGGCTCGCTCAGCGCCGACACCCTGGCCCACATCGAGGCCCGCGTGGACGCCGTGGTCACCGTCTCCGAGGCCGCCATCGTGACGGCGATGCGGGCGCTCTGGGAGGCGCTGAAGGTGGTGGTCGAGCCCTCCGCCGCGGTGCCCTACGCGGCGATCCTGGAGGGCAAGGTGGATGCGCGGGGCAGGGTGGTCGGGATCGTGCTGACGGGGGGGAACGTGGACCTCGACAAGCTGCCGTGGGTCGGCTGAAGGCCCTCACCTCACCTCTCCCAATGCGTGGGAGAGGGCTACTGAGAGAGTCGGATTGCGGAGCGCTGGTTGAGCTGCCTCGCAGCTTCAGGAGCCCTCTCCCCACGTGAGTGGGGAGAGGTGAGGTGAGGGGTCTTCCTCACGCAATCGCCGTCAGCGCCGCGCCCAGCGCCTCCACCGCTTCGTCGGTCGTCGCCCAGGAGCACATGAAGCGCACCGTGCCGTCGAGGAAACGGTAGGCGAACCAGCCGTGCTGCAGCAGCCGCGCGTGCGCGGCCTCGTCCATCTCGACGAAGACGGCGTTGGTCTCGACCGGGTGGGCGATCGGGAACGGCATCCGCGCGGCGAGCTTGGCGGCCATGGCGTTGGCGTGCGCGGCCCTTGCCTGCCAGGCGCCGGCCTCCAGCATGCCGATCCACGGCGCGGCGAGGTAGCGGGCCTTGGAGACCAGCTGGCCGGCGTGCTTCATCCGCGCGTCGAACCGGCGGGCCAGCGCCCGGTCCAGCAGCACGATCGCCTCGCTGGGCGTCGAGCCGGCCTTGGTGCCGCCGATCACCAGCACGTCGAAGCCCAGCGCCGCCAGCCGCCCGAGCGGGAAGCCGGCCGCCGCGGCGTTGGCGAGCCGGGCGCCGTCGAGGTGCAGCTTAAGCCCCGCCGCCCTGGCCGCGCCGGCCAGCGCGGCGATCTCGGCCTCGCTGTAGACCGCGCCGTACTCGGTGGCGTTGGTGATCGAGAGCGCGGCCGGGGACTGGTGGTAGGACACCTCCGGCTCAGCCAGCGTCGCCGCCAGCGCCGCCGGCTCGATCCGGCCTGAAGCGCCCGGCAGCGCGATCAGCCCGACGCCGGCGCCGAAGAAGCCGGGCGCGCCGGCCTCGTCGGTGGCGATGTGGGCGTGGGCATGGCAGACCACCGCCTCGTGCGGCTGCGCCAGCGCCGCCAGCGACAGCGAATTGGCGGCGGTGCCGGAGGCGACGAAGCGCACGTCGGCGTCGGCGTCCAGCAGCGCCCGGATCAGGTCGGCGGCGCGGGCGCAGACGTGGTCGGTCCCATAGCCGCCGGCGAAACCGCTGTTGGCGGCGCTGAGCGCCTGCAGCGCTTCGGGCATGGCCCCGGCGACGTTGTCGGAGGCGAAATCGTAGCGCGCGGCCATGGCGCCCTTTCCAAAGTGGAGTGGCCGCGTCATAGGGCGCCGCTTCCGACTTGCGAACCCGCGGGACCTTCGCCGATGAACGCCGCCGACAGTTTCAGCGCCACCTACGCCGAGGCGCGGGCGAAATTCATCGCCGCCGCCGAGGAGACCGGCGGCGAGCTGGCCCGCTACGCGAACCCCAACCGCGGGCCGGACGGCGGCGACCTTTCCACCGACGTCGCCTGGTACGGGCCGAGGAGCGCCGAGCGGGTGCTGGTGCTGGTCTCGGCCACGCACGGCGGCGAGGGCTTCTGCGGCTCCGGCGCGCAGATCGACTGGCTGCGGCGCGGCGAGGTGAAGGCGCTGCCCGAGGGCATGGCGGCGCTGCTGGTGCACGCCATCAACCCCTACGGCTTTGCCTGGCTGCGCCGGGTGACCGAGGAGAATGTCGACCTCAACCGCAACTGGGTCGATTTCGCCGAGCCGCTGCCGCAGAACCCGGGCTACGACGAACTGGCCGCCGCCGCGGTGCCGCCGACCTGGACCACCGAGGCGCAGATCGCCAGCAGCCGCGCCCTGCGCGCCTACAGCGAGGCGCACGGGCCGATGGCGCTGCAGCAGGCGCTGAGCGGCGGCCAGTACAGGCATGCGGACGGGGTGTTCTTCGGCGGGACCGGCCCCAGCTGGGCCAGGCGCACGCAGGAGGCCATCTACGGCGAATACCTCGGCCAGGCCGGGCGCATCGCCATCATCGACTACCACACCGGCCTCGGCCCCTGGGGCTACGCCGAGCCGATCATGTCCGACCCGGCCGGCAGCGAGGCGTTCCAGCGCGGCGCCGCCTGGTACGGCTGCAACGTCACGACGCCGCTCGACGGCTCCTCCACCAGCGCGGTGACCGCCGGCGACAACCTGGCCGCCGCGCCGCAGCTGCTGCAGCACGCCGAGGTCACCGGCATGGCGCTGGAATACGGCACCAAGCCGCTGGCCGACGTGTTCCTGGCCCTGCGCGCCGACGCCTGGCTGCACGCCCATGGCGATCCGCTGTCGCCGCAGGGCCGCGAGATCAAGCGGCTGATCCGCGAGGCCTTCTACGGCGACGCCGACGACTGGAAGGGCATGGTCGCCGGCCAATCGCTCGCCGCCTGCCGCAAGGCGGTGGCGGGGCTCAGCGGGGCCTGAGCAGCGGCGCGATCCTGCGTGGTTCGAGACGCGCTCCCGGATCAAGTCCGGGACCGCTCCTCACCATGACGCGCTTTGTTGGACGAGGTTCGGCGCAGCCCACGCTCTTCGTCATGGTGAGGAGCCCGCGCCAGCGGGCGTCTCGAACCACGCACTGCCTCTAAGCTGGACGCTCCGGCGCGCCCTGGCCCGGCAGCTCGTAGCCGATCGCCGCTTCGACCTCGAGCGTGCGGACCACCGCCGGGCGGGCCAGCATCCGGTCATGGTGGGCGGCGAGGTGCGGGAAGGCGGCCGGCGGCGGGTTCAGCGAGGCGGCGAAGCGCCAGTAGAGGCGAAAGAGGTGGATGTCGGCGATCGAATAGCCGTCCACCGCCCACTCGCGCTCGCCGAGCCGCTGGTCGGCGAGCCGGTAGGCCGCCATCGCCTGCTCCAGCCCCTGCCGGCGGGCCGGATGCACGGTGGCGGCGATGAAGCTCATCCACGACACCACCTGCGCCTCGGCCTCTGGATCGTCCCGGGGCATCAGCCGCGCCTCCGGAAAGGCGCGGGCGAGGTAGTAGAGCGTGCCGGCGACCTCGGTGAGCGGGCGGCCGTCCACCAGCAGCGTCGGCACCTGCCCGACCGGATTGACGGCCAGGAAGTCCGCCGCCTTGGTCTCGTTCTTCGCAAACGACACCGGCACGCCTTCGAACGGGCAACCGATCTCATGCAGCGCGATGTGGGTGGCCATCGAGCTGGAGCCGGGGGCGAAGTAGAGTGTCAGCACGGGCCGATCCTGCGTCATCCGCCTTCCAACCAGCCCAAGTGTCTTTTGACCACGGAAAGCACCGGAAGCACGGACAAGTTCGCACTGCTACGCCCCACTTCCCGTGTCATCGCGGAGACCCTGCCGGACTTGAGCCGGGAGGAGTCATCCGGGATCTGCTCAGCGCCTGCGTTTGAAGTAGATTCCGGACGAGTCCCGCCTGACGGCGGGCTCTCCGGGATGACACTGGAGGGTGGATGCGGGTGGGTTCCGTCCGTGCCCTCCGTGTTTTCCGTGGTTCAAAAAACCTGGGCCCGTTCAGGCCGCCGCCTTCGGCCTCGGCCCCACGTAGCGCGACTGCGGCCGGATCAGCCGACCGCCCGTCACCTGTTCGCGCGAGTGGGCGATCCAGCCGGCGGCGCGGCCCATGGCGAAGACGCAGGTGAAGGCGGCCGGCGGGAAGGCCAGCGCCTCCAGCAGCAGCGCGGTGTAGAACTCGACGTTGGTCTGCAGCGAGCGGTCCGGCTTGCGGTCCTTGAGGATGGCGAGCGCGGCCTCCTCGACCGCCTCGGCGAAGGCCAGCCGTCCCGGCAGCACGTTGGAGCGCTCGGCCAGCTTGCGCACCGCCCGCTTCAGCGCGTCGGCGCGCGGGTCGCGCACCTTGTAGACGCGGTGGCCGAAGCCCATCAGCCGGTCGCCGCGGTCGAGCGCCGCCTCGATCCAGGCGCGGGCGCGGCCGGGCGCGCCGATGCCGTCCAGCATCTCGATCACCGGGCCGGGCGCGCCGCCGTGCAGCGGGCCTTTGAGGGCGCTGAGGCCGCCGAGGAAGGCGCTGGCGAGGCCGGCGTGGGTGGAGGCGATCACCCGGGCGGTGAAGGTCGAGGCGTTGAGGCCATGGTCGATCACCGTGACCAGGTAGGTCTGGAACGCCTCGACCTCGGCGGCCGGGGCCGGCTTGCCGCGCAGCATCCTTAAGGCGTCGGCGGCGTGGCTGAGCGCCGGGTCGGGCGCCAGCGGCGCCTCGCCGGCCTGGCGGCGCACCACCGCGGCGGTGAACACGGCGGGGGCGGCGATCAGGCGGAGCGCCGTGGCGAGGTCGTCGCCGTCGGCCAGCCGCGCGGTCAACGCCCGCATCGCCTCAATCGCCGTGAGTTTCAGCAGCTCGCCGTCGAGCGCCGCCACGTGGACGAACACCTCGGCCCGCGCCGCGCCCAGCGCCGGCGCCAGGTCGGCCGGCAGGTCGTCGAAGAAGCCGTCCAGCAGCAGGCGCGCGGCCGCCTCGTAGCTGGTGCGGCCGGCCAGTTCCTCGACCGAATAGCCGCGGATCACCAGCCGGCCGGCCTGGCCGTCGACCTCCGACAGCACCGTCTCGGCGGCGACGATGTTCTCCAGTCCGTCAATGCCATCGATCAATGTATTTCTCCTTGATCCACGCCATTCGCCATGAGACCTTGAGTCATCATCGTCAATCTTGATCAATAGAATCAATTAATGGCCGACTGGCTGAGCGCCGACGAGGCGATGGCGCGCCTGCGGGTGCGGCCGCAGACCCTCTACGCCTACGTCAGCCGCGGCCGGGTGCGCGCCGAGCCGGACCCCGTCGAGCCGCGCCGCAGCCGCTACCGCGCCAGCGACGTGGCGGCGCTGGCCGAGCGCAAGGCGCGCGGCCGCAAGGCCGGCGACGTCGCCCGCGCCGCCATCGCCTGGGGCGAGCCGGTGCTGGCCTCGGCGATCACCACGGTGCGGGACGGGCGGCTCTGGTACCGCGGCGAGGACGCGGTGCGCCTCGCCGAGACCGCGACGCTGGAGGCGGCGGCGCGGCTGCTGCGCGGCGGCGTCGGCCTGCCGCCAGGCGAGCCGCTGGACGCGCCGGCCGGCGCCACGGCCGAGGCGCGGGCCTTCGCGGCCTTCGCCGCCCGCGCCGCCACCGATCCGCCGGCGCAGGCCCGCTCGGCCGAGGACCTCGCTGGTGAGGCCGCGCGATTGCTGGACCTGATGGCCACCGCGGTCGCCGGCCGCGAGGGGGCCGTGCCGCGCGAGGAGGACGAGGGGCCGATCCACGAGCGCCTGGCCCGCGCCTGGCGCGCCCCGCGGGACGGCTGGGACGCGATCCGCCGCGCCCTGGTTCTGCTGGCCGACCACGAGCTCAACGCCTCGACCTTCGCGGCGCGGGTGGCGGCCTCGACCGGCGCGTCGCTGGCGGCGGCGGTGCTGGCGGGACTGGCGGTGCTCTCCGGCCCGCGCCACGGCGGCATGGCCGCGCGGGTGGAGGCGTTCGCGGCGGCTGCGGCGCGCGGCAACTGGCGCCGGGCGCTGAAGGCCGGCGAGCCGCCGCCCGGCTTCGGCCACCCGCTCTACCCGGACGGCGACCCGCGCGCCGTGGCGCTGCTGGCGGCCATCGACGTGCCGCCGCCGCTCATGGCGCTGCGCGCCGAGATCGAGGCGGGGAGCGGCCAGCGCGCCAACCTCGACTTCGCCCTCACCGCGCTGCGCCAATCGCTCGGCCTGCCGCCCGAGGCCCCGTTCGCCCTCTTCGCCGTCGGCCGCACCGCCGGCTGGCTCGCCCACGCGATCGAGCAGGTCGAGACGGGCCAGCTGATCCGGCCGCGGGCGCGGTATGTGGGGATCGAGCCGGGCGGCGAGGTTGCTCGCAGGTAAATCGCGAGCGGTCGTCCACTAGGGCGTTGCTGACCTCCACGCGGTCGTCATCGCGGCGGCGACGCGCTTAGCTCCGAAACATCGAAACGCCTGCGTGCCGTGAGCATGAGCCACCTCGATGATGCCGGTCAGGAAACCAAACCGGCGCGATATGCCGACGACCTCTGGCCATCGGAGTTCCGTCACCAACCCGCCATCTTGGATCGCGCGATTGAGCGCGTTGGGTTCGAATCGCATGCCGTCCTCATAGACGGAAAGGGCGCCGCCGACCCAAAGACCGCCTTGCCGCGCGTCCAGCCTTCGCAAAAGGACGTTCGCCACCCCCAGCGTGACCCACCCAAGGGCCGTTGCCGCCCATGGCTTCACGCGGACGCCGCCAATCAGCGAATTCGCCGTCACCCTGCAGATCATCCGACCGGTCATGCGCGGGTTGCCTAACCCGGCTTGTCTGTTCACGGAGCGACCCGCCACGCGCCTCCCTAAGCCAGCTCCCCCGTCGCCAGCCAGCGCGCGCAGTCCGGCCCCAGCTTCTCGACCGCCTTGGCCTCGTAGTCGGCGATCTCCTCCGCCGTCAGCACGCCCTGCCAGCGGCCGTTGACGCCCTTGTTGATGAAGCTGGCGCCGCCGCCGTCGAAGATCGCGCCGCCGAGCGGGGCGACGTTTTCGGCGTGGGCCTTCATGTAGTCGAAGCCGCAATGCTCGATCATCGCCGCCCACTCGTCGTCGGTGGCCTCCACTTCGAGGAACTCGGCGATGCGGCGCATCTCGCCCGGCAGGTCGGCCTTCAGCGCCGCGAAGTGCACCAGCCGCACGTTCGGCAGGTCGCGCGCCGCCCACCAGGAGGCGATGTTCTCCCAGAAGGACCAGAACGGGTAGCCGTCGCACTCCAGCCAGGTGCGGAAATAGCGGTTGATGTCCGGGTCGGGCGGATAGATCGGCGGGCCGACGCGCCCCGGCGTGTCGTTCAGCGCCGCGTACCACAGCTCGTTGCCCTTCGAGTGGTGGTTGTACATCGAGAACACCACGTCGCGGCCGTCGCGGGCCACGTAGAGGTATTTGGCCTTGGGCGAGAAGACGAGCGCGTCCAGCGGCAGGTGGGTCTTGACGAAGCGGCGGTGGGTCTGGGCTTCCAGCGCCGGCAGCTTCACCTCCCGCGGCGGGAAGCGCAGGTCGACCCAGGGCGAAAGCTCGCTCACCGGCACGCCCTCCGCGCCCTTGAACAGCAGCTGGCCGACGATCTGCTGGGTCCAGGTGGTGCCGGCCTTGGCGTAGGTGGCGATCACCACGTCGTCGCCCCGGAACGCGAAGTCGTTCCAGAAGGTCGAATCCATGTGGTTGTTCATCAGCTCGCGCGTCTTGCGCGGCCAGACGACGGTCTGCGCGACCATGAAGCTCGCCCTCCCGGAATGCCTGCGGACTATAGGCGCCGCCGCGGCGGGCGGATCAAGCGCGCAGCGCTTCCGGCGGCTCCAGGTCGGCGTACTGGCCGCCCTTGCGGTAGGGGTAGAGGTAGGTGGGGATGATCGGCTCCAGGGCCTGGGCGGCGATCCCCAGCTCGGCAAGGCCGGGCGCGCCGGGCGCGGCGACGTTGTCGGTGCGCAGCAGCGTCACCTGGTCGGTGGTCAGCTGCGGCGGCGGCAGCATCGGCAGCGGGCCGCGCAGCACCGCCTGCAGGTCGCCCACCGCGCCGATCAGGCCCGCCACGTCCCACGGCAGCGGGAGCAGGGCGCGCGGGCGGCCGATCTCAGCCAGCATGATCTCCATCAGCTGGCGGAAGCTGTAGACGGTGGGGCCGCCCAGCTCGTAGGTCCGCCCCGCCGCGGCCGGGTCGGCGAGGGCGGCGGCGACGGCGCGGGCCACGTCGGCGACGAACACCGGCTGCATCAGCGTATGGCCGCCGCCGATCAGCGGGATCGCCGGGCTCATGGTCGCCAGCGCCGCGAAACGGTTGAAGAACTGGTCGCCCGGGCCAAACACCACCGAGGGCCGCAGCACGGCGACGCCGGGCAGGGCGGCGCGGGCCGCGGCTTCGCCCTCGGCCTTGCTGCGGGCGTATTTCGAGGCCGAGCGGGCGTCCGCGCCGATGGCCGAGACCAGCACCATCCGCTCGATCCCGCGCGCCGCGGCGGCCTGCGCCACCCGTCCCGGCCCCTCGGCCTGCAGCGCCTCGAAGCCCTGCCGGCCGGTCTCGTAGAGCACGCCGACGGCGTAGACGGCGGCCTCGGCGCCGTCGAGGGCGCGGCCGATGGTCTCGGCGACGCGCACGTTGGCCTGCACGATCTCGATCTGGCCGACGTCGCCCACGAGCCGCAGCTTGTATGCCTGCCAGGGGCGGCGCACGGCGACGCGGATGCGCCAGCCCTGCCGCGCCAGCGCCCGCACGACCTGGCTGCCCACGAAGCCCGAGCCGCCGAAAATCGTCACCAGCCCACGCATGCCACTCCCAACGTCCCTGACGGCCCGGCGGGCCGCACCGGCCCTGCGATAACCGAGCCTGGGAGGGTTCGCAACGGCCGCTTCCGGAGCGCACGGAGGCCGCTTGCAACTTAATGACTTTCGGGTCAATTATTGCGGCCAAAGACGGAGGCGAACGCCATGTCCCGCACCCAGATGCTCATCGTCGGGGCCGGCCCCACCGGGCTGGTGCTGGCCCTCTGGCTCGCCAGGCTCGGCGTCGCCGTGCGCATCGTCGACCTGACCGAGGGGCCGGGCACGACCTCGCGGGCGCTGGCCGTGCATGCGCGCACCCTGGAGCTCTACCGGCAAGCCGGCCTCACCGAGGCCGTGCTGGCGGGCGGCCACCAAGTACCGGCGGTCAATCTGTGGGCGCGCGGCGAGCGGGTCGCGCACGTCGGCTTCACCGGCCTCGGCGAGGGGCTGACCGCCTATCCGTTCCTGCACATCTTCCCGCAGGACGAGCACGAGCGGCTGCTGATCGAGCGGCTGAAGCACGCCGGGGTCGAGGTGGAGCGGCGCACGGAGCTGGTGGGCTTCACCCAAGGCCCGGACGGCGTGAGCGCGCGGCTGCGGGGGCCAGCCGGCGAGGAGACCTGCGAGGCCGACTACGTCGCCGGCTGCGACGGCGCGCGCTCGGTGGTGCGGCACACGATGGGCGCCGGCTATCCCGGCGGCACCTACCGGCAGGTGTTCTACGTCGCCGACGTGGTCGCCGGCGGCCCGGCGGCGGACGGCGAGCTGCACGTCGATCTCGACGAGGCGGACTTCCTGGCGGTGTTCCCGCTCGCCAGCGACAGCCACGTGCGCCTGATCGGCACGGTGCGCGACGAGCGGGCCGACCACGCCGACGACCTGACCTTCGAGGACGTCAGCGGCCGGGCGATCGAGCACATGCGGGTCGAGGTGAAGGCGGTGAACTGGTTCTCCACCTACCACGTGCACCACCGGGTGACGGACCGCTTCCGCCAGGGCCGCGCCTTCCTGCTGGGCGACGCCGCCCACATCCACAGTCCCGCCGGCGGCCAGGGGATGAACACCGGCATCGGCGACGCCATCAACCTGGCCTGGAAGCTGGCCTCGGTGCTGCGCGGCCTGGCCCCGGACAGCCTGCTGGACAGCTACGAGGCCGAGCGGATCGCCTTTGCGCGGCGGCTGGTGGCCACCACCGACCGCGGCTTCAGCTTCGCCTCGGCGGAGGGCCCGGTGGCGGACTTCCTGCGCACGCGGATCTTCCCGCTGATCCTGAAGCCCGCGCTGGCGGTCGAGCCGGTGCGCGAGTTCATGTTCCGCACCGTCTCGCAGATCACCCTCAACTATCGCGGCGGGCCGCTCAGCGCCGGCGAGGCCGGTCCGGTGCGCGGCGGCGACCGGCTGCCGTGGGTGAACGGCGCTGACGACGAGACGCCGCTCTCCATGGACTGGGAGGCGCGCATCTACGGCGACGGGCCGGCCGACCTGGCGCCCTGGTGCGCGGCGCACGGCCTGGCGTTCAAAGCCTTTTCGTTCGACGCCGCCCACGAGGCCGCGGGACTGCGCCGCGCCGTCCTCTACCTGCTGCGGCCGGACACCTATGTCGCCCTGGTCGCCGCGGACGCCGGCGCGGCGACGCTGGCCCGCTTCGCGGCCGACCGTGGCCTGACGTTCGGCAGGGCTTGATTCGGAACGCGGCCGGGCGTCCAATCATTGAGTCAGGGTAGCTAGGAGGCGACCATGGCTGGCCTCAGGGGTGAGGGCCGTTCCCGTCTCGACGTGCTGGTGGGGACGCTGATCGTGATGATGGCGATGATCGGCCTCGTCGTCATGGCCGGCAGCTTCGGCCACACCCGCACCATCAACCTCGACCTCAGAGCCCCGCACCTGGCGTCGCCCAACCCGCCGGCGTGGATGTAGGCGTCCGCCTGCCGCCGGCGTGGCGCGCGCCGCAGTCTTGCCGCGTTGACGGGGCGAAGGCGGCGCCCTATGCGTCCGCCCCTTGCGCCGACGGGCGCGCCCAGGTGGCGGAATTGGTAGACGCGCTGGCTTCAGGTGCCAGTGGTGTAACAGCCGTGGAGGTTCGAGTCCTCTCCTGGGCACCAGCCTTCGCGGACGGCGATGGCTCGGCACGCCAGCCTTCGGGCTCTACCTTTGGCGCGCCGCCCGAATCGGGTGCGATCAGGAGTTCCCGTGACCAATCACCTGCATGAAGGCGACCTGCCGGACGGCGCCCTGGCCGGCGCCGCGGCGGTCGCGGTGGACTCCGAGACCATGGGGCTGGTGCTGGGGCGCGATCCGCTGTGCGTGGTGCAGCTCAGCGCCGGCGACGGCGACGCCCACGTGGTGCGGCTGAGCCGGCCGGACTACGACGCGCCGAACCTGAAGCGGCTGCTCACCGATCCGTCGGTGACCAAGATCTTCCACTTCGGCCGCTTCGACATCGCCATGTTCGCGCTGCACCTGGGCGTCGTCACCGCCCCGGTCTACTGCACCAAGATCGCCTCCAAGCTGGCGCGCACCTACACCGACCGGCACGGGCTGAAGGACCTGGTCAAGGAGTTGCTGGGCGTCGACATCTCCAAGGCCCAGCAGAGCTCCGACTGGGGCGCCGCCCAGCTCACCCCCGAGCAGGTGGCCTACGCGGCCTCGGATGTGACGTCGCTGCACGCACTCAGACACAAACTCGATGTAATGCTCGAGCGTGAGGGCCGCGCGGCCCTTGCGAAGGCCTGTTTCGAGTTCCTACCTCATCGGGCGGCGCTGGATGTCGCCGGCTGGCCCGACGTCGACATCTTCGCCCACAGCTGAAGGCGCGCTTTCCCTGTCCGTAACCCCGCTCACCGGCGCCCGTCCCACCTCCGTCAGCGCCGCCATCCGGCGCCGGGCGCGGGCCCACAGCCGCCTGGTGATGGCGCTGCGCTGGCTGCTGCCGACGCTGATCCTGGCGATGCTCGGCCTTCTTGGCGCCTTCGTCGTCGCCCAGGCTCTGCGCGCCGCCGCCGCGCGGCCCAAGGATATCCCCACGGAGATCCGCATGGTCTCGCCCCACTTCGTCGGCCGCGACGACCATGGCCGCGCGTTCAACCTCTCTTCCAGCCTCGCCGTGCGCGACGACGCCAACCTGCAGCGCGTCTACCTGAGCGCCCCCAGGCTGGTGATGGACGTCGACACGCCGCAGCCGAAGACCATGACCGCCGACAAGGGCGTCTACGACGAGGACACCCGCATGCTGCGCCTCACCGGCCACGTGCGGGTCGACGACGCGACGGCCTCCACGGTCGGCACACCGGAGGCGCTGATCGACACGCGCGCCGGCACCGTCACCGGCGCCGCCGGCCTCGCCGGCAACGGCCCGATGGGCGCCGTCCGCGCCAACAGCTACACCGCCAGCAAGGACGGCAAGGTGACGCTGCACGGCGGCGTTCACGCGACGCTGAAATCCCACTAATGGTCGCGGCGCGGACAGAGGCGCGGAGTGTTGGTCTCATGAGGGCTTGGCGGGCGGTCATGGCGGGAGCCGGGCTCATGGCGCTGGCGGCGCTGGCGGGGCCCGCCGGCGCGCAGATCGCGCCGCAGTCGAACGGGCCGATGGATATCTCGGCCGACAACGGCACCTTCGACAACAACGCCTGCGAATCCACCTGGAGCGGCGCCGCCGAGGTGCTGCAGGGCACGTCGCGCCTTCGGGCCAACACCATCCACGCCTTCCTGAAGAAGAAGCCGGGCAGCGCGTCCTCGTCCGCAGCCGAGCCGTCGGCGATGCCCGGCGGCGCCCAGTCCAACTGCGGCGCCACCCAGCGGATCGAGGCGGTGGGCGACGTCTTCTACGTGACGCCCGAGCAGGTCGCCCGCGGCGACCGCGCCGTCTATTCCGCCGACGCCGGCACGATCGTCATGACCGGCAACGTCATCGTCGTGCAGGGCAAGAACGTCATCCACGGCGACCGGCTGACCATCCAGGTCGCCACCCACCAGGCGCAGATGGAGTCCGACGCCAAGGGCCGCGGCACGCCGAACCGGGTGCGCGCGGTGCTCTATTCCAACACGCCGGGCGCGCCGGGCCTCGGCCCCGCGCCGGCTCACTGAGGGAGTCTCGATGGCGGCCGACTCCGCGCCCTATCGGACCTACGCCGGCGAGGCCAAGCCCCGCGTGCGGCCGGAAGCCGCCGCGCGGCCCCGCCCCGCCGCCGAGGCGGCGCCGGCCGCGGACCTGTCGGGGCTGGTGGTCGACCGGGTCGGCAAGTCGTTCGGCGGCCGCCAGGTGGTGCGCGACGTCAGCCTCACCCTGCGCCGCGGCCAGGTCGCGGGCCTCCTGGGCCCCAACGGCGCCGGCAAGACCACCTGCTTCTACATGATCACCGGCCTGATCGCCGCCGACTACGGGGCGATCTACCTCGACGGCGAGGACATCACCGCCCTGCCGATGTACCAGCGCGCCCGCGCCGGCCTCGGCTACCTGCCGCAGGAGACCTCGATCTTCCGCGGCATGACGGTGGAGCAGAACGTGCTGGCGGTGGTCGAGCTGCGCGAGCGCCGCCGCCGCCAGGCGCGCGAGATCGCCAACGCCCTCCTGGAAGAGCTGCACATCGCCCACCTGCGCAACGCCCCGGCGGTGTCGCTCTCCGGCGGCGAGCGGCGGCGGGTGGAGATCGCCCGGGCGCTGGCCAGCGACCCGGCGTTCATGCTGCTCGACGAGCCCTTCGCTGGCATCGACCCGCTGGCCATCGCCGACATCCGCGACGTGATCGCCTACCTGAAGGGCCGCGGCATCGGCATCCTGATCACCGACCACAACGTGCGCGAGACGCTGGAGATCATCGACACCGCCTCCATCATCCACGCCGGCCAGGTGCTGTTCGAGGGCGCCCCGCGCGACATCCTCAACGACCCTGAGGTGCGGCGCGTGTACCTGGGCGATCGGTTCGACTGACACCTCTCCCATCGGGAGAGGGAGGGGCCCATCGCGCAGCGATGGGAGGGTGAGGGGATCGCCTGACAGGGCTGAGATCCCGCCCGCCGCCGCATCGCCAATCCGCGCCGCGCGATCCCCTCACCCTCCCACGCCGCTTCGCGTCGCGGGCCCCCTCCCTCTCCCGCTGGGAGAGGTGAAGAAGATCGGCGCCGCGCCATCGTTCGCTTGACCTCGGAAAAGACTTGCCTCCAAGCGATCGGCGGCAAGTTGTGAGCGATGGGATTGGCGGAGGATGCCGGGATGACGGAAACGCTCACGCTCGAAGCCCAGGCCGGGACGCAGACCGTCACCGCCGCGCTTGCCGCGCGCATCTGCGCCATGCGCCTCGCCGATCTGCCGCCGGCGGCGCTGACGGTCGCCAAGCAGTGCCTGCTCGACTGGCTGGGCGTGGCGCTGGTGGGCCGGGGCGAGCCGCTGGTGCGCATCCTGATCGAAGAGCTCGCCCCCGCCGACGATCCGGCCGGCGTCGCCATCCTCGGCCACGGCCGCCGCGCGCGGCTGGACGACGCGGTGCTGATCAACGGCGCCATGGGCCATGCGCTCGACTTCGACGACGTGATCATGCCGATGGGCCACCCGACCGTGCCGGTGGCGCCGGTGGTGCTGGCGCTGGCGCAGCAGCGGCGCGCGTCGGGCGCCGAGGCGCTGATGGCCTTCATCGCCGGCGTCGAGGCCGAGTGCCGCGTCGCCCGCCTGCTCGGCCCTTCCCACTACGCCCGCGGCTGGCACACCACCGCCACCACCGGGACCTTCGGCGCGGCCGCCGCGGCGGCGCGGCTGCTGGGCGTCGAGGGCGAGGCGCTGCTGCACGCTTTCGGGCTGGCGGGGACGCAGGCCGCCGGGCTGAAGAGCTGCTTCGGCACGATGTCCAAGCCGCTGCACCCGGGCAAGGCGGCGCAGAACGGGCTGCTGGCGGCCAGGCTGGCGGCGCGCGGCTTCACCAGCGACACCGACGTGCTCGGCTCCGAGCAGGGCTTCGCCGCCACCCAGTCGACCACCGCCGACCCCGCCGCCGGCCTCGCCGAGCGGGGCGCGCCCTGGGTGGTCGAGGCGCTCTTCAAGTACCACGCCGCCTGCTACCTCACCCACGACTCCATCGAGGCGGCGAATGCGCTGCGGGTCGAGGACGGCGTCGTGCCCGACCGGATCGAGGCGGTGAGCGTGAAGGTCCCGAGCGGCCACCTTGGCGTCTGCAACATCCAAGACCCGCGCACCGGGCTGGAGTGCAAGTTCTCCCTGCGCATGACCACCGCCCTGGCGCTGGCCGGCGAGGACACCTTCCAGGAGGCGCTGTTCAGCGACGCCACCGCCCGCCGGCCGGACCTGGTGGCGCTGCGCGATCGGGTGACCATCGACCCCACCCAGGTCGGCCGCGGCTGCGTGGTCACCGTGCGGCTGCAGGACGGCCGCACCCTCTCGCGCACCGGCGACGTCTCCCAGCCGCTGCGCGACCTGGCCGCGCAAGCCGCCAAGCTGGAGCGCAAGTTCCGCCACCTCGCCACGCCCGCGCTCGGCGAAGCGGGCGCAGCGCGGGTGATCGAGCTCGTCGGGACGCTGGAGACGCTGCCGGACCTGGGCGAGCTGGTGGGGATCGTCGGGCGGGGGTGACGGGCGTTCAGAGCCTCGATCCTCATCCCCCCATGTCGGTCACCGCCGGGCTTTGTCCCGGCGGCCCATGAACACGGCGCTGGGAGTGGCCGTGCGGCCGCACGGCCATGGCTGGCACGGTGTTCATGGGTAGCCGGCACAAAGGCCGGCTATGACCGTGATTGGAGGGAGTGGAACGGGGCCCCCACGCAGCTACGGCGGCGCGAACGCTACCCCCCTCAGTTCACCTCGGTCTTCTTCGCCGGCTCCGGCGGCAGCGGGGCCACCGGGACGCCGTCCTCGACCAGGCCCTTGACCTCGGCGGCGGTCGCTTCGCCGTAGATGCCGCGGTCCTCGCTCTTGCCTTCGTGGATGGCGCGGGCTTCGCGGGCGAAGGTGTCGCCGACGTAGTCGAAGGTCTCCTCGACGTGGGCGCGCACCCTCGCCATCGCCTCCATCATCATCGACCGGCGGCCGGCTTCGGTCGCCAGCGCGGGCAGGCCGGCGGGCGCGGCCGGGAGGCTCGGCTCGCCGCGCTTCTTCGTCCCGGCCAGCCGCGGGGCCATGATCTGCTTCCTCACCTGGCGCGAGGCGCACAGCGGGCACTCGACCAGACCGCGGCCGGCCTGGTCGTCGAAGTCGGCCGAGCGGGCGAACCAGCCTTCGAACCCGTGGCCCTGCTCGCAGACGAGCGCGTACTTGATCACTCCGCCGCGCTCCGAGCCGCGGTCCGGGCCGCCGCGCCCTCGCCGTCCTCGGCCAGGAACGGCCCGGCGAAGCTGCGCTCGTTCACCAGCGCCGGGATCGCCGCGCGGGCCTTGGCGACCTCGGCGAGGTCGAGGTCGGCGACCAGCACGCCGGGCTCGTCGTGGTCCAGCCGGCCGACCACCTCGCCCCAGGGCGCAATGGCCAGCGAATGGCCCCAGGTGGCGCGGCCGTCCTCGTGGGTCCCGCCCTGGGCGGGGGCCAGCACGAACGCGCCGGTCTCGATCGCCCTGGCCCGCAGCAGCACCTCCCAGTGCGCCGCGCCGGTGGGGCGGGTGAAGGCGGCGGGCACCGTCAGCACCTCGGCGCCCGCCCTGGCCAGCGCCCGGTAGAGGACCGGGAAGCGCACGTCGTAGCAGATGCTGAGGCCGAGCCGCGCGCCGGCCGCCTCGGCGACCACCGCCCGGTCGCCGGGGGTATAGCTGGCGGATTCGCGGATGCGCTCGCCCGTCGGCAGGTCGACGTCGAACATGTGCAGCTTGTCGTAGGTGGCGGCGATGGACCCGTCCGGACGCACCAGCAGCGCCCGGTTGGCGCACTGGCCGTCGTCCCGGCGCACCAGCGCCGAGCCGATCAGCAGCCAGACGCCGAGCTCGCCGGCCAGCGCCGTGAGGCCGGTCACGCAGGCGTCGGCCTCGGCCGGCGCCATCGCCTCGAACAGCAGCTCCTTGTTGCGCTGCAGCAGGTTGGTCCCTTCCGGCGTCACGATCAGCTGCGCGCCCTGCGCGGCCGCCTCGCGCACCAGCGGCGCGGCGTGGGCCAGCGCGGCTGCTTGCGTTGCCGGCGTGCAGGTCTGGATCAGGCCGACCTTCAGCATCAGGCGGCGCTCAGCATCGGGTCGAGCTGGCCCTCGCGCTCCAGCGCCATCAGCTCGTCGCAGCCGCCGATGTGACGGTCGCCGATGAAGATCTGCGGAAAGGTGCTGCGGCCCGAGCGCTGCATCATCTCCTGGCGCTTCTCCGGGTCCATGCCGGCCTCGATCTCGGTGTAGGCCGCCCCCTTCTCGTCGAGCAGCGAGAT
>DASXEN010000067.1:0-18273 GCA_036490095.1 Caulobacteraceae bacterium | reverse complement strand
GGAAGCCGGGCACGAACTCGGTGACGCGGACGCGCTGCACGCCCTGGCAGATGATGTGGCTGGTCCCGTCCGGGGCGGTGACGTAGCGCAGGACGTTGGCGAGCGTGCCGACCCGGTGCATGGCATCCGGCCCGGGCGCGTCGATGCTGGGGTCCTGTTGCAGCAGCACCAGCACCTGGCGCTGCTCGCGCACCGCGGCCTGGGCGGCCTCGACCGAGAGTGCGCGCCCGATGGTGATCGGGAAGACGATCTCGGGGAACAGCACGGTCTGGCGGACCGGCACCACGATCAGGGCGTCGGACGGCGCGCCGGGCGCGCGGGCTTCGATCTTCGGCGCGGTCGCGCCTTCGTCTGGGGTCATGTCGCTCACGCCTTGGAAAGACTGATGACGAGGCAGCCGTGCGCCTCGCTGCGGCGGACGTCGGAATAGCGCCCCTGCGGCAGCGGCACGCGCCGCTCGAAGCGCCCCTGCGGCAGCTCCAGCCGGTGGATGCGGGCGGTGGCCAGCTCGGCCGGCAACACCCGCTGGCCGGCGATCACCAGGGTGCCGCCGCCCTCGATGGCGGCCTCCACCTTGGCGACGTCGACGCCGGGCAGGGCGGCCAGCACCAGCACTGCATGCTCGGTCTCCAGCACGTCCACCGGCGGCTCCCAGGCGACCTGCGCGCGGCGGGGGCCGGGCAGGAACATCTGCCGGTGCAGCCGCTCGGCCCGCTCGAGCATCGAGACGGCCTCGGACCACATCCAGTCCGTCGGGTCGTGGGTCATGCGCACCCTCCTGGGGCCTCAACGCCGGGCCCACGCTTCCGCTCCCGCATATGGGGCCGATCGGCGGGCGCGCCAGACTCGCCCTCTTCCCGGACACGCGGGTTGCCCCCTCCGTCCCGCTCCGCGGTCCACCTCCCCCGCTCGCGGGTGAGGAGCGATCCAATTCGTGGTTGACTCTTCGCCGTTTCGCCATTGAGCATCGGCGCTGGGGGAGGCGTGGGCGCGGCGGCGCCCGCAGCGGCCCTCCACTGAGCGCGGGGAGGGCGGATGTTCGGCTCGCAGGTGATCGATCTCGCCATCGGCATGGCGCTGTTCTTCCTGTTCGTCAGCCTGCTCACCAGCGCGGCGCGCGAGGCGGTGGAGACGGTGCTGCGCTCCCGCGCCCGCGACCTCGAGCGCGGCCTGCGGATGATGCTCGACGATCCGGCGGGCACGGGCCTGGTCAAGGACCTGCTGGACCACGGCCAGGTCGCCTCGCTGCTCGACGGCGAATACGATCCCGGCGTGCTGAAGCGCAGCCTGTTCGGCGCGATCCACGTGCCGATGGGCGCGCGCAAGGTGCTGCCCGCCTACCTGCCGCCCGAGCAGTTCGCCACCGCGCTGCTCGACATCGTCGGCCGCGGCCCGTCCGCCGACACCGGCTTCGTCTCCACCGCCCCGCTGACCGTGGCGACGCTGCGGGCGCAGGTGCTGACGCTGCCGAGCGTGCGGCTGCAGCACGTCATCCTGACGGCGATCGAC
The DNA here is from genome assembly GCA_036490095.1 of Caulobacteraceae bacterium. GTDB lineage: Bacteria > Pseudomonadota > Alphaproteobacteria > Caulobacterales > Caulobacteraceae > Acaudatibacter. The sequence continues at coordinate 16,764 of DASXEN010000067.1, read as the reverse complement.
CACGCCCAGGACGACCTGCAGCAGGTGCGCGCCAACCTGGAGGCCTGGTTCAACGGCTCGATGGACCGGGTGTCGGGCTGGTACAAGCACCGCACCCAGGTGTGGCTGTTCTTCATCGGCCTGTTCGCCGCGGTGCTGCTCAACCTCGACTCGATCACGGTGATCGAGCGGCTGCAGAACGACGAGGCGTTCCGCGAGGCGACGGTGACCGGCGCCCAGGGGGTCATCGACAAGGGCGCCAACGCCATCGCCGCGCCTGCCCAGACCAACGACCTCGACGCCGATCTCGGCAACGCGAGGTCCGGCGCCCAGGCGGTGCGGACCAACCTGGCCTCGATCGGCTACCCGATCGGCTGGCGCCCGATCGCTGCGGTGGCGCGGACCGCGCCGACGCCCCCACCCAAGGCGCCATCTGCGGCCAAGCCGCTGTTGCCGGCGGGCTGGTCCATCGGCTGGCCGACCCCCACCCAGACCTGCACCAAGCGCGCCGGGGCCTGCGTCTACAGCCGGCCAGGGATCGGCGCCTGGGTGCTGATCGCGCTCGGCTGGGTGATCACCGCGCTGGCGGCCACCTTCGGCGCGCCGTTCTGGTTCGACGTGCTGAACCGCTTCATGGTCATCCGCTCGACGGTGAAGCCGCAGCAGAAGAGCCGGACCGAAGCGTCCGCCGATCCGACGCCGCAGCCGGGCGCCGCCGCGCCGGCGGCCCCGCCGCCCCCCGCCGCGCCGGTCCCGCCCGCCGCGGCCGCCGTCGCCGACCAGGGCGCGGCGGGGGGCGACATGCAGCCGTTCGAGCCGGAGAGCTGGCGCGACGACTTCGTCAACATCGCGGAGGTGGACCTGTGACCGACGCCCTCGCCGGCGACGCCGCCAACGACTCCACCAAGGTCAACGCCGACCTGTCGCTGCTCGCGCCGCTGTTCCGCGCGGCGGTGCTGGAGGCGATCGCCGCCTGCAACGACCCGAACCGGCCCGGCGGGGCGCTGGGCGCCAAGGTGTTCGAGGGCTTCCGCACGCCGGCGCGGCAGGCCTGGCTCTACGCGCAGGGCCGCACCCGTCCGGGCGACATCGTCACCAATGCGCCGACCAACCTGACCAGCTGGCACGGCTATGGCCTGGCCGTCGACGTGGTGGCGATCAACGGCTACTGGACCCCGTTCGGCAAGGACGCCAAGGCCAACGAAAAGTGGTTCGCCGACGTCGCGGCGGTGTTCAAGGCCACGCGCTGCAACTGGGGCGGCGACTGGAAGCGGCCGGACACGCCGCACATGCAGTGGGCCAGGTGCGCCGCCAGCCCGTCCGACAAGGCCCGCGCGCTGCTGAAGAGCGGCGGCCTGCCGGCGGTGTGGAAGGCGGTCGGCGCGCTCGACGACGAGTCGCTGACGCTGGTCTCGCCGGCCTCGGCCTCGGCGTTCGACCAGCCGGTGGCCAAGGGGACCTACCGCTCGCTGGTGGAGGGCGGCTTCTTCAGCGCCAATCCCAGCGACCTGACCGTCAAGCGCTCGATCCGCACCAACAACCCCGGCGCGCTCAACGACGTGGCCTGGGAGCGCGTCTATCCCGGCTACGCGGGCGTCACCCAGGCCGACAGCGCCGGCAACAAGACCGCCATCTACTGGACGCCCGAGCACGGCGTCGGCGCCTGGTACCACCTGCTGACCCAGCGCTATGGCTACGGCCAGGGTGGCCAGTTCACGGTGAACGAGCTCGCCTGCCGCTACGCCGGCTCGACCGACGTGCAGAGCTCGGCGGTGCAGGCCTACGTGCGCGGCTGGTGCCGCGCGCCTGGCAGCACCCTGACCCCGGACGCGACCATCACCCTCAACGTCGACGCCGAGGTGCTGAGCCTGGCCAGCGCCATGTTCGCCCACGAGGCCGGCGAGCGCAGCCCGCTCAGCGACCAGCAGATACTGTTCGGCGTCACTGGCGAGCGCAACGGCACCCTGCCGGCGGCGTGAGCGGGTTACGTCCTTCGAGACAGCCGCGTTGCGGCCTCCTCAGGATGACGAATGGGGTGGCCTGCAACATCCTTCGTCATGGTGAGGAGCGCTCGCCAGAGCGCGTCTCGAACCACGCACAAACTTAAGCGCCCGCGTAGTCCCGCATCCATGCGCAGAACGCCGCCACGCCCTCCGCCAACGGCGTGGCCGGGCGGTAGCCGGTCAGCGCCTGCAGCAGCTCGGCGCCGGCGAAGGTGAGCGGCACGTCGCCGGGCTGCATCGGCAGCTGCCGGCGCTCGGCCGTCCGGCCCAGCGAGGTCTCGATCGCGGCGATCAGGTCGGTGAGGCGCACCGGCTTGCCGCGGCCGATATTGACGACGCGCCAGGGCGCGACGGGGCTCAGGGAATCCATCGGCCCCACGGGCGCGCCCTTCACTGGGACCGCCGGGATCAGCCGCACGATCGCCTCGACGAGGTCGTCCACGTAGGTGAAGTCGCGCCAGATGTCCTCGCCAAAGATGTCGATCGGCCGGCCGGCGGCAATGGCCTCGGCGAAGATCCAGGGCGACATGTCCGGCCGCCCCCACGGGCCGTAGACGGTGAAGAAGCGGAACGCCGTGGTCGGAATGTCCCAGAGATGGCTGAAGGAGTGGCTCATCAGCTCGCCGGCCTTCTTGCTGGCCGCATAGAGGGTGAGCGGATAGTCGGCGCGGTCGGTCTCCTCGAACGGGCGCTTGTCGCTGGCGCCGTATATCGAGCTGGTGGAGGCGAGCAGCAGGTGGTCGACCGCGGCAGCCTTGGCAGCCTCCAGCACGTTGAAGGTCCCGACCAGGTTGGCGTCGACGTAGGCGCGCGGGTTCTCGCGACTGTAGCGGACGCCGGCCTGGCCAGCGAGGTGGACCACCACCTCGGGGGCCGCGCGCTCGAAGGCGGCGGTCATGCCCGACATGTCCTCCAGCATCAGCCGCTCGAACGAGAAGCCGGCGTGCGGCGCCAGCTGCGCCAGCCGCGCCTCTTTCAAGGCGGGGTCGTAGTAGGGGGTCATCCCGTCGACGCCGGCCACCTGGTGGCCGTCCGCCAGCAGCCGCCGGCAGAGGTGGAAGCCGATGAAGCCGGCCGCGCCCGTGACGAGGATTCGCATCGACGGTGCTGTTGCGCAGGCCGATCATCGTGTCCAGACGAATAGCCCGGTAGTCCTGCTATCGGTCGCGATGCCGGACTAGAAGGCGCATGGATGATTCCGACAGCTGAAACACGCAAGCCCGTCGATCGCCTCACGATCGAAGATCTGGAAACCTTCGCGATCTGGGAATTCGCCGACGACGAGGAACACATCGAAGGGCGGGACGAGACCTGGGTGAGACCCCTGGCTGTCGATCGGATACCCAGCCGGATAGGTCCTTACGCCGTACGCGCCGAGCTAGTCGCGGCGACGGGCGAGGTGCTCCCTGGGTTGGTTTGGGTGACGACCGATGATGGATTTTCTGCGGACGCGGCGGCTACCTTGCAGGGGGATGAGTACCGCTATCTCAATGGCGACGTAGAAACGGCGACGCTGTTTCCGATCTCCTACCAACTCGATGTTGTATTCGACTCTGAGGCGAGGCCGCGCGTCGGCTTGATTCCGCGCCCGCCACCGCTCTTGACCTGAGGCGGCGGCGAAGCGCGAACTGGATCGCGAAGCAACGCAAAGGGATGAGGCGCGGCATGGGCGTCCAGGGGCTCGCGGCCATTGTCGGGACCGCGCAGTACAGGCCGCAGCGGCGGACCGAGGCGCCGGTGGTGTTCCCGCTCGACCAGGTGGCCGACCTGGCGGGCCTGGCCATGGCCGACGCCGGGCTGGCGCCGCAGCAGATCGACGGGCTGGCGGTGGCGAGCGTCGGCTTCTCCGAGGTGCGGATGTTCGTGCCGGCGATGGTCGGCGAATACCTGGGGCTGAAGCTGAACTACGGCGAGGTGGTCGATCTCGGCGGCGCCACCGCGGTGGCCATGGCCTGGCGCGCGGCGGCGGCTATCGAGCTGGGGCTCTGCCAAGCGGTGCTGTGCGTGCTGCACGCCCGGCCGGGGCCGCCGGACCCCTACGCCGAGCGGCCGATGTCCGGCGGCGCGACGGCGCGGCGGCTCGGCGCCACCAGCGGGTTCTACGGCGCGCCCGAGGCCGAGTTCGACGTGCCCTACGGCCACGTCGCCCAGAACACCGGCTATGCGATGATCGCCCAGCGCTACGCCGCCACCTACGGCTACGACGAGCGCGCGATGGCCAAGATCGCCGCCGACCAGCGCGCCAACGCCTGCGCCAACCCCGACGCCTTCTTCCACGGCCAGCCGATCAGCATCGACGACGTGCTGCAAAGCTGCATGGTCGCCGACCCGCTGCACCTCTTGGAGATCGTCATGCCGGCGGTGGGCGGCGCGGCCTTCATCGTCGCCCGCAAGGACATCGAGCGCGCCAACGCAAACCGCCCGGCGGTGATCCGCGGCTTCGGCGAGCACATCCAGTGCAAGAGCCCCAGCTACGCCGACGACATGCTGGTGACGCCGATCGGGCCGGCCTCGCGCCGCGCCTTCTCCATGGCGGGCCTGGCGCCGGCCGACATGCACATGGCGCAGGTCTACGACTGCTACACCATCACCGTGCTGCTCACCCTCGAGGACGCCGGCTTTGCCGAGAAGGGCAGGGGGCAGCGGTTCGTCGCCGAGCACGACCTCACCTGGCGCGGCGACTTCCCGCTCAACACCCACGGCGGCCAGCTCAGCTTCGGCCAGGCCGGCATGGCCGGCGGCGCCTCGCAGCTGGTGGAGGCGGTGCGGCAGATCCAGGGCCGCTGCGACGGGCGCCAGCTCGCCCGCCACGACCTCGCCTACGTTTCGGGCGCCGGCGGGGTGATGAGCGAGCAGACCGCGCTGATCCTCGAAGGGGCGGGCGCATGACCGACAAGCCGCTGCCGCGCCCGACGCCGAAGACCCAGCCCTTCTGGGACGCGCTGAGGGAGCACCGCATCGACATCCAGCAGTGCGACGCCTGCCACCGCTGGGTGTTCTTCCCGCGCCCGCACTGCCCGCACTGCTTCTCGCAGAGCCTCGCCTGGAAGACCGTCTCCGGCGAGGGCGAGCTGCTCACCTACACGCTGAGCCGCCTGCCGACCCTGCCGCAATTCGCCGATGAGCTGCCGCAGAAGCTGGCGGTGGTGCGGCTCGACGAGGGGGTGCACATGAACACGACGCTGGTGGGGCTGGCGGAGGATCAGATCGAGGTCGGCATGCGGGTGAAGCCGGTGTTCGACGACGTGACGCAGGACATGACGCTGCTGCGGTTCACGCGGGCGTGATCCTCGAGCCTTTCCACCACAATACCATGTCATCCCGATCAAGCCGCCGCGAAGCGGCGCAGATCCGGGACCCGCTTGGCGCTTTGGTTCGAAGTAGATCCCGGACAGCCCGCCGACGCGAGCTTCCGGGATGACACAGTCAGGGGCGAAACCAAGGAGAGCGGATTTGCCTCGCAGCGCCCTCTAGTTGGACACCGACAGGCGGTTGCCGTCGGGGTCGAAGAACCAGGCGACGCCGTGACCGGGGGCGGGCGACCAGATGCCGAGGTCGTCCTGCGGCAGCTCGCCCCGCTCGAAGGCGACGCCGCGCGCCATCAGCGCCTGCACGGTGGCGCGCAGGTCGGCGACGTGCCAGCCCATCGCCGTCCCGTGCGGCGGGACGACCGGCTGGTCGCTCTTCTGGATCATCACTCGGGCGTCGCCGCTGCCGAATACCAGGAGGTGCGGGTCGTCGATCAGGAAGGTCAGTCCGAGCACGCCTTCGTAGAACTGCCGCGCCGCCGCGGGCTGCGAGGTCGAGATGAAGGCCATCAGGTTTTCGTTCGCCAGCATCGGTCGTGTCTCCCCCTGTCGAAGCCGCTGCTGTGCGCAGGATAACCCGCCAGGGCGCATATGCCAGCATTGCGACAGGGTCGCCGCGCTCGCGCCCCCGACCGCCCTCTATGGCTCCTCGGACGTTGAGCCGCTGGCGCGCTCCTCGCGTGTGGTCGGCGGCGGCGGGGCGGCGGGGGCTTTGGGCGGCTGGCGCAGCGCCGCCAGCTCGCGCGCCTGGCGCTCTCGGTCCGGCGCGGTCCAGGCGCGGCTCTCGACCGCGACCTGGTGCGGATAGGCGAAGGTCAGGCCGGCGGCCTGGAACGCCGCCTTCACGTCCTTGATCAGGTCGAAGCGGGTGTCGATGTAGCCGTCCGGCGAGGTCCAGGCGCGCAAGGTGACGGTCACGGCGCTGTCGCCGAGCGCGGTCAGCTTGGCCCAGGGCGCGGGCGCGGCGACGATCCGCGCGTCAGCCTTGGCGCGCGCGATCAGGATGGCCAGCGCCAGGTCGACGTCGTCGGCGTAGTCGATGTGGAAATCCATGACGATGCGCCGGCTCTGCGGCATCGAGTAGTTGACGATGGTGTCGCCGAACGCCTTGCTGTTGGGGATGAACACCACCGAGTTGTCGAGGTCGCTCATCCGGGTGACGAAGAGGTCGAGGCCGCGCACGCGCCCGGTCATGCCGTTGATCTGCACCCGGTCGCCGATGCGATAGGGCCGCAGCACCAGGATCATCAGCCCGGCGGCGACGTTGCTGAGCCCGCCTTGCAGCGCCAGGCCGATCGCCAGCGAGGCGGCGCCCAGCACCGCCAGCACCGAGGTGGTCTGCACCCCGATCTGCTCCAGCACGGCGATCAGGCCGATGATCACCACTACGTAGCGCGCCAGCGAGGCGACGAAGCCCTGCAGCACCGCGTCCGGCGTGTGGTGGCCGTGCAGCCGGCCAGCGGCGGAGCGCGCCATCCGCGAGGCCCAGCCCGCGGCGACGAAGGTGAGGATCAGCAGGATGACGCCGAGGGCGAGGTTGGCCAGCAGGTGCGCCAGCTCGCCGGCCAGCGGCAGCCACGCCTGCGGCCCGCCGAAGAGCGCGGCGTAGGCCTGGTCGCCGAAGGGTCTGGCGGGCGCGGCGGGCGCGAGCGTGGCCGTGGGAAGCATCGCCGTGCAACGTGCGCCGCGGAACGGTGTTCCGTGGGCGGCCAGACCGCTTGTCCAGCCGAGTAACCCCTCACCTTCCCACGATGCTGTCGCATCGCGGGCCCCTCCCTCTCCCTGTGGGAGAGGTGGAAAAGGCGGCCGCCGCGATCGGTCAGCGCGCCTCCTTCAGTGGCGCGCCGTCCTTGGAGATCAGGATCGCCAGCCAGCGGGCGCCCTCGAACTCGGCGGCGATGGCCATCAGGGTGACGGTCAGCGGGGTGGAGAGCAGGGCGCCGGGCGGCCCCAGCATCAGCCCCCAAAAGCCGATCGAGATCAGCACCAGCAGCGGGTCGATGTTCAGCTCGTCGCCCTGCAGCTTCGGCATCAGCACGTTGTCGATCAGGAACACCGCCACGCCCAGGCCGCCGACGATCAGCGCCGGGCGCGTCAGGTCGCCGAACTGCGCCAGCGCCATCAGCGCCGGGATCAGCGCCCCGGCGAAGGCGCCGACGATCGGCACGAAGGCCGCCAGGAACACCAGGAAGGCGACGAACAGCGCCGAGCGCATGCCCAGCGCCATCATCACCGCGAACGCCACCACCGCGATCAGCAGCGCCTTGAAGGTGACCAGCCGCACGTACTGCTCGACGGCGTTGCGGATCGAGTTGAACACGCGCCTGGCCTGCTCGCGGTGGTGCTCGGTGTCGTAGAGCTTGTCGAGCTTGGCCGAGAAGGCCGCGTGCGAGGCGAGGAGGAAGCCGAGGTAGATCATCACCAGCCCGGCGTAGGTGACGCCGCTGCGGGCGGTGGCGAGGGCATGGCCGAGCGCGGCCGACGGGTCGCCGCCGCGGAAGATCTGCCGCACGGTGATGGCCGGCTGGCCGGCCAGCGCGGTGAGTCGGGCCAGGAGGTGGTTCACCGGCGGCTCGATGCCCATCAGCTGGAAGGCGAACGGCGGGCCTTCGAACACCAGCAGCAGGATGATGGCGGCGAAGGCGGCGATGATCACCACGCCGGCGCTGATCCCGCGGGCCAGCTGCGGCACGCGCGGAAAACGGTTGTCGAGGTCGCGCGAGAGCGAGTCGATCAGGAGCAGCAGGAAGGTCGCCACCATCAGGGGCGAGAGCAGCTCCTGGAACACCCAGACCAGCCAGCCGGCCGCGACCACGGCCAGGAAGATGATCGCCGCGCGCACGGCCGCGTGCCCGCCGATGCTCGACAGAGGCGTGCCGTCCCCCTCCTTGCGGCGCAGCAGCCTCACGCGGCGATCAGGCTCGCCGGGCGGCGCAGCTCGGGCGCGAGGCCCTCGCCCATCAGGTCGATGAAGTTCTCGCAGTAGAAGCGTTCGATCTCGCGGCCCGAGCAGCCGTCGAGCGCCTCGTTGAAGCGCTTCAGCGGATTGCGGCCACCCTCGACGTGCGGGAAGTCGGACGAGAACAGCAGCATCTCCTCGCCGCTGTTCTTGATGATCCAGCCGGTGTCCTCGTGCGGGTAGGGGGTGACGCGCACCTGCCGGCGGGCGATCTCGCTGGGCGGAGCCGAGAGCTTAGAAAGCCGCTCCTCGTTCTTCAGGAAGGCGGCGGCGGCCGAATCCATGAACCGCATCCAGCTCGGCACCCAAGACGCGCCCAGCTCGATCGCGCCGAACTTCAGGCGCGGGAAGCGGTCCATCACCCCGTCGATGATCAGGCAGGCCAGCGTCTGCATCACCGAATTGGGGATCGGCATGAAGCTGACCGAGGTGAAGTTCTCCTCGCCGCCGTGGAAGTCCTTCACCCGCGGCAGGCCGTTCTCGAAATAGTCGGGGTTCAGCTTCTCCTCGCCGCCGACGTGGAACAGGATCGGCAGGCCGGCCTCCTCGGCCTGGCGCCATACCGGATCGAAGCCGATGTGGCTGGGCGAGTGGCCCTTGGGGCAGCGCGAAGGGATGAGGAGGGCCTTGGCGCCCAGCTCGATCGCCTCCTTCGCCGCCGCCGCCGAGCGCTCGAAGTCCATCAGCGGCACGTAGCCGGTGCCCAAGAGGCGCCGGTCGACCGAGCAGAAGCCGGTCATCATGCGGTTGTGGGCGGTCGCCGCGGCGTAGGCCAGCTCCACGTCGCCGCCATACTCGAGCTGGAAGTTGCCGAGGCAGAAGGTGGTGAACACCAACTGGCTGGCGAAGCCGAGGTAGTCGATCGCGGTGGGCCGGTCGTCGCTGCGGAAGGCGCCCAGCGCCTGCTGGTTCTTGCGCAGGAGGATGTTGGCCTCGGCGCCGGCGCGGAACTCCGGGTCCTCATGCTGGGCGCGTGCCTTCGCAGCCCAGCCGGGCGCGCCCAGCTTGTGCTGGTAGATCGGCAGCGCATGGTAGCGCGCCAGCATCCGCCGCTCGAAATAGGCATCGAGGCAGTCCGGCAGCTCCATCAGGTGGCTGTCGGCGTCATGGACGATCCGCCCCTCGACATACGGCATGGCGCGTCTCCCGGTGGTGTTTGCCGGGATGATAACAGCCCTTGCCGGGTCCGCTACCCTCCCGGCGCTCGGGCCGGGCAGGCAGCGCCAGGGATTGAGCCACGGAAAACACCGGGGGCACGGACGCAACCCAGCCCTCCAGCCCCCAACAGTGTCATCCCGGAGACCCGCGAAGCGGAGTCGTCCGGGATCTCCTCAGCGCTGCTGTGCGAAGTAGATCCCGGATGAGTCCCGCCTTACGGCGGGCTCTCCGGGATGACATGGGCAGGGTGAATGGAGGCTGGTGTGGACGGGCCGGTGCTTTCGTGTTTCCCCGGCTGGACTGCGCGCGGGGGGGAGGCGAGAGGGATGAAATCCGGGGCGTGGGCGGGGTTGCTGCTGGCGCTTTGCGCCGCGGGTCTGGGCGCTCGGGCCGGGACGCGGCTCGCGCCGCCGACGGTCGGCGACGCGCAGGCGCTGACGGCGCGTCTGGCGGCCGACCTCGCCGCCGAGCCCAGCGCGACGGCGGTGCTGCAGCGCTGGTGCGCCAGGCAGAGCCTCGCCGATCCGCCGCGGATCGTGGCGAAGCGCGACCTCGCCCACGACAAGCCGGCGACGGCCGCGGTGCGCGGGCTGCTGCGAGCCGCGCCGGACGAGCCGATCCGCTATCGCAAGGTGGCGCTCGCCTGTGGCCGCCACCTGCTCTCGCGCGCCGACAACTGGTATCGGCCGGACCGGCTGACGGCGCAGATGAACGCCGAGCTCGACAGCACCGACCATCCCTTCGGCGCCGTGGTCCGCCCGCTGGACTTCCACCGCGAAAGCCTGGAGGCGAAGGTGCTGCTGCAGCCCGGCGCCCTGCGCGTCCCCGCGGCGATCATCCGCAACAAGGCGCTGCTGGAGACGCCGGACGGGACGCCGTTCAGCCTGGTGGTCGAGACCTATTCGAAGGCCATCCTCGACCAGGGCGTGGCCGCGCCGCCGCGCGTACGGAGCCTCGGCCGCGTCTCGACTGGGCGAAAGACCCGCGCGCCGAAAACGGTTGTCGTTGTGGTCGGCGCGGCGCGCAGCCGCCACCATCCGCATTTCGGGCCGCGGCGCCCCCGCGCTCACCTGGCGCACCTGCCGCGGGTACGCCGCCGCCGCTAGGCGCGCGCAACGGCTTACGGCTCGGCGCTTCCGCCGGTCAACCCGCTCGATCGGCTCAACCCGGATCGGCGTAGGCGGCGGCGCGCTTCTGCAGGTTGGACATCACCGCCTCGACCTGGTTGGGCGAGCCGATCAGCCGGCCCTGCTCGACCGATTCCTGGGTGAGGCCGGTCTTCGGGTCGACCAGCACCGCGTCATTGAGGATGCGTTTGGCCGCGCGGACGGCGTCGGGGCTCCTGGCGGCGATCTCGCGGGCGGTGGCCAGCGCCTCGGCGCGCGGATCGGCGCAGACGCGGGTGGCGAAACCGTACGCATACGCCTCTTCGCCGGTGAAGATGCGGCCGGTGTAGGTCAGCTCACGGACGATGTCCTCGCGCGCCAGGTGGCGCATCAGCTGGGTGCCGGCCATGTCGGGCACCAGGCCCCACTTGATCTCCATCACCGCCATGCGCGCGTCGGGCGTCACGTAGCGCAGGTCCGCCCCCAGAGCGACCTGGAAGCCGCCGCCGAACGCCACGCCGTGCACCGCGGCGATCACCGGCACGGGCAGCTCGCGCCACACCCAGCAGGCGTACTGGGCGCGGTTGGCGACCCCGTGGCTGCGCGCGCCCAGCCCCTCGTCGTTGGCGGCCACGGTCGATCGCCCCCGCGGCCCCTCGGCCATGCGCCCGAAGTTGCCCATGTCGAGCCCGGCGCAGAAGGCGCGCCCTTCGCCCGAGAGCACCACGGCGCGCACGCCCTTCTCGGTCTTCAGCCGCTCGCCGGCTGCTACCAGCCCCTCGAACATGGCGTTGTCGAGGGCGTTCATCTTGTCGGCCCGATTCAGCCGCACGTCGGCGACGCCGTCCTCGATGGCGATGGTGACGCGGTCGTTCATGGCGCTGGTCCCTCTTGGTTCGGGGGGCATCGTGCGCCGCCGACGCTAGGGGAGGGCAAGGGCGAAATCGGCGATGTCGGTGCGCGGGCGAGACCCAGGTTTTTTGAACCACGGAAAACACGAAAAGCACGGACGGGCCGCGCTCTTACCTCACCTCCAGTGTCATCCCGGAGACCCGCGCAGCGGAGTCATCCGGGTTGGGTGGGCGAAGGACCACACTTCCCGTTCGTGTTTTTCGTGTTTTTCGTGGTTCAAAGAGAGCCTCTCCGCGCTGCCCACGCTGACCGTAGATTCCCCGTATTGACTTCCGCTGCGACGCCGCTCGCGTCTGCGCCGCCACCCACCGCCCAGGATTCCGCGCATGACCGCAGCCGACGCCCCCACCTATGACGCCCCCACCTATGACGACGTCGTCCTCGGGCGGCGCAGCATCCGGGGGTTCAAGCGCGAGCGGCCGCCACAGGCGTTGGTGCGGGAGGTGATCGAGCTGGCGATGCGCGCGCCGTCGTCGCTGAACACCCAGCCCTGGAACTTCTACGTGGTGGCCGGCGCGCCGCTGGACCGCATCCGGGCCGGCAACACCGAGCGCAACCTCGCCGGGGTGCCGGACTCGCGCGAGTTCCGCGGCCACGGCGCCTATGTCGGCCACCATCGAGAACGTCAAATCGAGATCGCCAAGCAGCTCTTCGGCGCCATGGGCATCGAGCGCGAGGACAAGGCCGGGCGCCAGGACTGGGTGCTGCGCGGGTTTCGCCAGTTCGACGCGCCGGTCTCGATCGTGGTCACCTTCGACCGCTCGATCCACGGCGGCGACATCGGCCCGTTCGACTGCGGCGCGGTCACCAACGCGCTGGTCAACGCCGCCTGGTCGCGCGGCCTCGGCTGCGTGATCAACAGCCAGGGCATCATGCAAAGCCCGGTGGTGCGCGAGCACGCCGCGATCCCGGCCGACCAGGTGATCATGATCTGCGTCGCCCTCGGCTGGCCCGACGACAGCTTCCCCGCCAACGCCGTGGTCTCGCGCCGCAAGGGCGTGGACGAGGCGGCGGTGTTCGTCGGCTGGGGGATTTAGGGAAGCGCCACGCCCCGAGCGCCGGGGAGAGGATAGTCAAGTTTATGGCCCACGGAAAACACGGGGGCACGGAAGGGGCCGCACCTCCTTCTCATACCTACAGTGTCATCCCGGAGCCCCGCGAAGCGGAGTCGTCCGGGATCTCCTCAGCGCCTTCGGGGGAAGTAGATCCCGGATGAGTCCCGCCTGACGGCGGGCTCTCCGGGATGACACTTTTGGGTTGGTGAAGGGCGTGGCCCCGTCCGTGCCCTCCGGGTTTTCCGTGGCCAAAGAAAGCGCCTCTCCGCCACCCCCAACCCCGACCGTAGATTCCCCGTATTTCACCGCCCCTCGATCATCTTCCAGCCGTTCCCCGACGGATCGCGGAAGCTGGCGTCCACCGCGCCGTAGCGTTCCACCGGCTCCTGGGTGAACTCCACGCCGCGCCCGCGCATCGCCTCGTAGGCGGCGCGGCAGTCGTCGACGGTGAGCACCAGCGGCGGCATCGCCCCCTTGGCCACCGCCTCGTTGACGCTCTGCACCGTCGCCGCGTCCAGCATCGGCGAGGCCGCCGCGAAGAGGCCGAGCTGGAACGACGGCTGGTCCGGATGCTGCACCGTCAGCCACCGATAGTCGCCGTTGCGCGCGTCGGTGTGGACGCGGAAGCCGAGCTTATCGACATAGAAGGCGAGCGCCTCGTCCTGATCGCGCACGTAGACGCCCGCCACTGCGACACCCTGGCCCATGGGACCTCCTCAATCTCCAGGCCCGGCCGTTCCGGGCCCGGGCGTCGTAGCGCTGGCCGCCAGGCGCCGCTTCTCCGAAACTGCGATTGTGAGGTACGGGCGGCGGGCGGCGCTGAGGTAGCAGGGCGGCACGGGCGTGCGCGGGCGCCCGTCGGCGCGCTCCCGCTCGCGGAACTCGCCGGGACTGAGGCCGATCACGTCGCGGAAGGTGCGCCCGAAGGTGCCCAGGCTGTTCCAGCCAGCCTGGAAGGCGATCTCGGTGACGGCGAGGTCGGTGTCGCGCAGCAGCGCCGTCGCCTGCTCGACCCGGCGGGTCAGCAGATAGCGGTGCGGCGGCGCGCCGAACGCCTGCTTGAACGAGCGCGCGAAATGCGCCGCCGAGACCCCGCTGACCGCCGCCAGCCGCGTGACCGGCCATGCCTCGTACGGCGCCTGGTCCATCCGGTCCCTGGCCCGCAACAGCCGCCGCAGCAGCGCGGGATCCTGGTCGCCTCGCATGGGCGTGCGCCTCCTCGCGGCTGGGTGTAGCACGCCGAACCAGGTGGCCGCCGGCGCAGAGGCGTCGGCGCCGGCCTATGTTCGTCCACGAACCTCACGAACGCGCCCTTCATCCAACCCTCAATATCATCCCAGAGACCCGCGAAGCGGAGTCGTCCACGACCTCCTCAGCACTGCTGTTGCAAGCAGATGCCGGAAGAGTCCCGCCCGACGGCGGGCTTTCAGAAATGACAGTGTTGGAGCACGAATGGGCTGGGGCCGCTCGTGCCGTCTTGTTCTTGGACAAAATCGGCCCCACCGCGCCCTACGCCAGCCGCACGCCGCCCGGTCTCGTTCGGCCACAGCGCCTTGGTGGCCGAATTCCGGACGGCTCGTAGGCCCGCGCCGTGCGTCTTGGGGAACCACTCAGGTTCGATGAACGACGCGCACATCAACTGACCGGGTACTCCCAGGCTTAAGACACTCTGCCGATTGGCGGGTCTCAATCTGCGTTGATATGTCAAATGCGCGGTGCGCTAGCCTAGCCACACCACTCGTTAGCTATTCGCCTTCGCAAGCGAGGGCGAGAGAGCAAGAGTTGTTCTGGGTTTCCGATCCGCGACCACGTTCCTTCGAGCAGGCGTATTAGGGCATATCGTGCAACGCGGCTCCCGCGCGCCGTGCGAGCAAGATCGCGCCTCAAGAAGACAGAAAACCATGTCTCGTGAGGGTTGATTTTCATTGGCCGAAACTCGCGGCTGGCCAGATGGCGAAAGTAGGTCTGCCAAACGTATACGCCGTCGCCATATTGGAGCTCATCGGCTACTTCCTCAGGGGTGATGGCTTCGAGGTCACGTAAACGCCGGATCCCCGGGATACTCGTTCTCATTCGTTGCGGCTCAAGTCCGGAGGTTTCGGGAATAATAAATAATCGCCTTAGGGTGGGCGACGTTTCGCCTGCTGGAGCCTTGAGGAAAATAACGTCGATGGATGGATGAATCGGTGCATAATTTGCGTATTCCAGACGAAGGAGGTTTTGGCTAGTACTGTAGTATCGAGCATTCGCCAATATCGCGATCTCTGGCCGAAGGTCGAGAATATTTTGTACGAGTGTGGATTCGTCGACATGACCTATGCTGTAGGATAAGCTAGGACAGTACTCTGACGCTAGATCAAGCATCGCGATCGATGATGGTGAAGACGGGCTGCACGCGACGTGCATTTCGCCTATATTGTCACCGACGTCACGGCCCGTGCGCTTCAGCTCGTCAATGCCCAGCGAATCGTGTGGCGGCACTCGATCTTTTACGAAATCGTCGAGGCGATCGATGGCTTCGTCGCCTGCAACGACAGTCGCCAACTGCCGAATTTGACCAAGGCGTTCTTTTGTTTTGCGCCGACTTCCAAATGGTGCCCACGCTAAATCGTCTTTGATTTGTTCACAAAAGAGCCGCTCTTTCGCTGAGAGCGGCGGCCGAAGTGCGTGGAGAAGATGAGGCGCTCCGTTGAACGCCTTAGCAATGAGCCCGCCGCCTATCTCTGCCGCCGCTCCTATCGCGAATTCAACGATGGCCATGGTCGTACCGTTCCAGGCCGAGACATGGTGAGTGGCCGCGCGGGATCAAGGTCACGGTTGTTGCGTAGGCGTCGTCGCGCCACGCATTGCCATCTCTTCGACTGCGAGGCCCATCGACCATTGTGGCAACTAAACGTCCAAGTCCTCCGTCGCGAATTCCGCGTTTTCCTGGATGAAGCGGTAGCGGGACTCGGCCTTCTTTCCCATCAGCGCCTCGACCAGCTCCGCCACCGTCTCCTCCGCGCGGGGCAGGCTGATGCGGGCCATGGACCGGGTCTTCGGGTCCATGGTGGTTTCCTTTAGCTGGGCGGGCATCATTTCGCCCAGGCCCTTGAAGCGGCCGATCTCGGGCTTCTTGCCCTTGAAGACGGTGGCCATCAGCTCGTCCTTGTGGGGGTCGTCGCGGGCGTATTCGGTGCGTCCGCCGTGGGCCAGGCGGTAGAGCGGCGGCAGGGCGAGGTAGAGCTTTCCGGCTCGGATCAGGTCCGGCATGCCGCGGTAGAAGAAGGTGATCAGCAGGCTGGCGATGTGGGCGCCGTCGACGTCGGCGTCGGTCATGATGATCACCCGGTCGTAGCGCAGCGCCTCCTCGCGGTAGCGGGCGCCGGTCTCGACGCCGAGGGCCAGGGTGAGGTCGGCCAGCTCCTTGTTGGCGCGGATCTGGTCGAGGCTGGCGGAGGCGACGTTGAGGATCTTGCCACGCAGGGGGAGGATGGCCTGGGTGCGGCGGTCGCGCGCCTGCTTGGCCGAGCCGCCGGCGCTATCGCCCTCGACGATGAAGATCTCCGCCCCGTCCACGGCGACGGCGGAGCAGTCGGCGAGCTTGCCGGGCAGGCGCAGCTTGCGGGTGGCCGAGGCGCGGGCGACCTCCTTCTCCTTGCGCCGCTTCAGCCGCTCCTCGGCGCGGTCGATGACGAAGGCGAGCAGGGCGCCGGCCGCCTTGGGCTGGCCGGCCAGCCAGTGGTCGAACGGGTCGCGCAGGGCCGCCTCGACCAGGCGCTGGGCGTCGCTGGAGGACAGCCGGTCCTTGGTCTGGCCCTGGAACTCGGGGTTCTTGATGAAGACGCTGACCATGGCGCCGGCCTCGGCCATCACGTCGTCGGCGGTGATCAGGGCGCCGCGCTTCTCGCTGGTCAGCTCGGCGTGAGCCTTGAGGCCGCGGGTCAGCACGGCGCGCAGGCCGGCCTCGTGCGCGCCGCCCTCGGGGGTGGGGATGGTGTTGCAGTAGGAGCGGATGAGGCTGTCGGCCTCGCCGAAGCCCTCCGGCGTCCAGGTCACCGCCCATTCCACCGCGCCGGCCTCGCCCCTGTTTGCTGAAGGGGGCCGTTCGATGCGGCCGGCGAAGGGCTCGGGCGTGATGGTGGTGCGCTCGCCCACCACCTCGGCCAGGTAGTCGGCAAGGCCGTTGGGGAAGCGGAACGTCGCCTCCTCGGGGGTGGCGTCGCCGATGCGCTCCCCAAGACGTTCCGGGGCGCACTTCCAGCGGATCTCGACGCCGCGGAACATGTAGGCCTTGGTGCGGGC